>JBAQEN010000121.1:0-6743 GCA_049286765.1 Methylococcaceae bacterium | reverse complement strand
GCCTGAAATGGCCATGTGCAGCTGATTTTTTAGAGCAATTATATCCGCTTATTCGCATATCGCTTTAAAGGCATTAAAATGAGAAGACTTCACAACCACCTGGCGGTAGAAAACCCCCAGCATAACATTCATTTTTACAGCACGCTGTCCGGCTGCGAACCCACCGTAAAGCATGACGATTATGCGAAATGGATGCTGGACGATCCACGGGTAAATTTTGCGATTACCAATCGCAGCGTCCAACGAGACTTTGACCACCTCGGCATTCAGGCGGAAGACGATCAGGAATTGCAGGTGATCAAACAGCGCCTGGGAGTCCTTTCATTCGCTTGCCGGGATTCCCACGTTTAAAGCCGCCGAGATGGGCATCATGAGGACACCGGCTTTGGCGATTGACGACTTGGTGGTGCTTTCCGGTACAACCTCATCGCCCGAATAGATCACGAAGATTTTGCAGAGCATTAAATAACATTATTCGAGAGTCAACATGCTAAAAATTCTGGTTATTTGCACCGGCAACTCCTGCCGCAGCATCATAGGCGAAGCCTTGTTCAATCATTTGGGCCAAGGCCGCGTCAAAGCCTTTTCCGCCGGCAGTCAGCCGCTAGGCCGGCTGAATGCCGGTGCCGTCGCATTGTTGCAACGGCACGGAATTTCCACTGAGGGGTTTTACAGTAAATCCTGGGAAGCGTTTGAAAATCAAGCAATTGATATTGCCATTACCGTGTGCGATAACGCGGCGGGGGAAACCTGTCCAGTCTATTTGCGGCCGGTGCCCAAGGCGCATTGGGGCTTGTCCGATCCTGGTCATGTCAGGGGTGCAGACGAAGAGGTTAAGGCCGCATTTGAAGACACTTACCGTGCGATGAAGCGGCGCATTAACCTTATGCTGGCATTGCCCCTGGAAGATATGTCCAGCGAGGCACTGATCACCGAATTGAATGCTATCGGCAAAATCGATAGCTAATTAACCAAAACTACGTCCATGAACAAACTAAAAATACAACAATCCAGTGAGATTGCCGGTCGCCCGGACCTGGAAAAATCCGATAGAGCTCGTCAAGCCTTGATAGACCCTCCCAAACGTCTGGGTTTTGTTGAGCGGTTTCTGACGCTCTGGATTTTTATGACCATGGCAACCGGAGTTGCCCTAGGCTATTTCGTTTCCGATTTTACCCAGTGGCTAACCCATTTCCAGGTTGGAACCACCTCCATTCCCATCGCCATCGGTCTTATCCTGATGATGTATCCGCCGCTGGCCAAGGTACGCTACGAGGAATTACCCAAGGTATTCAAGAACACTAAAGTTCTGATGCTTTCCTTGATCCAGAACTGGATAATTGGCCCGGTTCTAATGTTTGTACTGGCTATTATTTTTCTCCGTGATTACCCGGAATATATGGTCGGTTTGATCATTATCGGCCTGGCTCGCTGCATCGCCATGGTTCTGGTCTGGAATGATTTGGCTCAGGGTGATACGGAATACTGCGCGGGCCTTGTGGCTTTCAATTCCATCTTCCAGATGCTGTTCTTTTCCATTTATGCGTATGTTTTCGTAACCGTCCTCCCCGATTGGTTAGGTATCGCTTCCGGCCTTGAAGTCCCGATAACCATTCTTCAGGTCGCCGAAAGCGTATTGATCTACCTGGGTATCCCTTTTTTTGGCGGCATGCTCACCCGTTTTTTCATGGTGCGGCGAAAAGGACGACAGTGGTATGAGGAAAAATTTATTCCCAAAATCAGTCCCATTACGCTTATAGCCCTGCTGTTCACGATTCTGGTTATGTTCTCTCTTAAAGGTGAATATATCGTGCAGTTGCCTCTGGATGTGGTGCGCATTGCCATTCCTCTGGTGATCTATTTCATTATCATGTTTCTGGTTACGTTTTACATGTCGGCCAAGGCCGGGGCAGGGTATCGCATTAGCGCCACGCTTTCGTTTACAGCGGCCAGTAACAACTTTGAGTTGGCCATTGCTGTGGCCGTGGCGGTATTCGGTCTCCAGTCCGGGGAGGCATTTGCAGCGGTCATCGGCCCTCTGGTTGAGGTCCCGGTGCTAATCGGCCTGGTCAAGGTTGCCCTTTACTTCAGGCAAAAATACTTTACATCTTTGGGGGTCGCGTAAAACAAATTCGGATTATTAACGAAAAACCGCCTTTACATTGGCAAAGGCTGGGTAGTTTTCATTTAATGCTGAAGTAATTATTGCTAATCCATAAGCCATTCTTTGGGGCGGCACAAGGTTTAATAGGTTTTTCTGGTTTTCAGAACCCATTACATGGCATTCTTGAAAAATCGTAAAACCATTCAATCCACTTTTTAAAAAAGGTAACGTATTATGAAAAAAATTGAAGTTTTTGATCCGGCCCTGTGCTGTAGCTCTGGCGTGTGCGGAACTGAAGTAGACCAGGCACTGGTCACGTTTTCTGCAGATGTGGACTGGTTAAAACAACAAGGCGGGTCAATCAGCCGCTATAACCTTTCCCAGCAGCCGATGGTTTTTGCGGAAAATAAGGTTGTGCATGCATTTCTGGAACGTTCGGGCGAGAAAGCGCTGCCGCTGGTTCTGGTCGATGGCGAAATCGCTTTGGCCGGCCGTTACCCTTCCAGGGATGAACTGGCAAGTTGGTGCGGTATTCATGAGGTTTCTGTTGACTCCGCGCCTTCTGCAGGTAGTTGCTGTAAACCGGGTTGTTGTTGATTGCCGGTCATGAACTTTCTCCAGCAACTGCCCGCTTTTTTATTTTTCACTGGCAAAGGCGGTGTCGGCAAGACCTCGCTGGCTTGCGCAACTGCGGTACATCTGGCCGAAACCGGAAAGAAGATCTTACTGGTCAGTACCGATCCCGCATCCAATGTCGGCCAGGTTTTTGCCGCGGCAATTGGTCATCAAATAACGCCGATTCCAGAGCTGGCTAATCTCGCGGCATTGGAAATTAATCCGGCGCAGGCGGCCGCCCTCTATCGCGAGCGCATCGTCGGTCCTATCCGCGGCAAATTGCCGGAGTCCGCGGTCAAAAGCATTGAAGAGCAACTTTCCGGCGCCTGCACCACGGAAATCGCAGCCTTTGATGAATTTACCGCCCTGCTGACCGATGCCGGACTGACCAGCCAATACGATCATATCCTCTTCGATACCGCGCCCACCGGACACACTATCCGCCTGCTGCAATTACCCGGCGCCTGGGACAGCTTTATCGAAAGCAATCCCGAAGGCGCTTCCTGTCTGGGGCCATTAGCGGGTCTCGAAAAACAGCGACAGCGCTATCATCAGGCCGTTGCGGCCTTGTCAGACCCGGCGCGCACGCGCCTGGTGCTGGTTGCCCGCGCGCAGAACTCAACCTTGCAGGAAGTGGCGCGAACCAGCAGCGAGTTGGCCGACACTGGACTTAAAAACCAGTATCTGGTGATCAATGGCTGCATGCCCGAGAGCGAGATCGACGATCCGCTTGCCGCAGCGATTTATCGGCGCGAACGGCAAGCACTGCAAACCATGCCTGAGTCTCTGCGCGAATTGGTAACCGATCATATTCGATTATTGCCTTGCAATCTGGTTGGCCTGGAGGCATTGCGTTTACTGTTCAGCAAGGAAGAAAGCCATGTCATTGCGTCCGCCGGCGACTATCAGTTGCCTTTGCTGCCTTCCATGCAAGATAGGGTTGATGAGATGGCAAAACCGGGTCACGGTTTGATTATGTTGATGGGCAAGGGCGGCGTAGGTAAAACGACGCTGTCCGCTGCCATTGCCGTGGCGCTGGCCGAACGCGGTTATCAGGTACATCTGACGACCTCCGATCCGGCGGCGCATCTGACTGAAACACTGGCTGGTGAACCGGGTAATCTGACGGTCAGTCGCATTGATCCGCGCGCAGAAACAGAACTTTACAGCCAACACGTGCTTGAAAGCAAAGGTAAGAATCTGGATGCTCAGGGGCGCGCGCTGCTCGAAGAAGATTTACGCTCTCCCTGCACCGAAGAGATTGCCGTGTTTCAGGCATTCTCCCGTATCATCCGCGAGGCTACAGCCCATTTTGTCGTGATGGACACCGCACCGACCGGACATACCCTGCTGTTACTGGATGCAACAGGCGCTTATCACCGTGAAATTGCCCGGCACATGGAAGGCAAATCCATGCATTTTACGACGCCGATGATGCGTCTACAGGACCCTGAACAGACCAAAGTGCTGATTGTGACACTGGCGGAAACAACTCCTGTACTTGAGGCGGCCAGTCTGCAAGAAGATTTGCGCCGGGCCGGGATTGAGCCCTGGGCGTGGATTGTGAACCAAAGCCTGGCGACTGCCCAACCAACGTCTACTTTGTTGCAGCAACGCGCGCTTCAGGAACAACAACAGATCGAAAATGTCCGGCAACAGCATGCAAACCGTCTGACTATTGTGCCCGTGCAAATTCAAGAACCTGTCGGTGTGGATCGGTTACAGGCAATGCTGGAATCAAGCTGATAAATTTCCAAATGGCAACGTTCAAATCAATAATGTTATTACTAAGTTGAATGCCACCAACAAAACTTCGGCTGCGATAAAGGCTGCGATGCTTGGGGTTGCTGTAACCGATCTCCAGGTTTTTAATGCCTGATTTCAGGAAAACCAGTTAAACCAGGCATTAAAGGAAAAAGCTGTAGCTTTAGCCGAAAATCCACGAACTACTTGTTTATCAAGGTATGAATTTTATTGGCGAGCGATCTAACGCCTCGTTGTGTGACTTTTTCGTGGTTGCCCTTAAGTTCAATATCATAGTTTGCAGCCAGTGCTTGAGCCTTTACATTAATCACATGCACCATCAGATATGAAAACAAAAAGCTGGGTTTGCTGTGCTGGCTGACGACAATCCAATCGGCGCCAAACTGCTTACCCAGCCTGGCCGCAAGATCATTAAAGCGAAACAGATAGCCGAAGCTTGAATTGGCGGCTGCTTGTGCCTCGGTATTGATGTGTATGATTTCGTAATCGCCCGTTTGGCTTATCGCCTGCTCCAGCAAGGGGCTGATGGATGCGGTGCGTATTTGTTCCTGCGGCGTGTTGGGCAGCGAAGTAATATCATTCAGTTCAAAATTTAAGATGGCTATGCGTTGAGCGGCATCGGCGCTGCTTAACAGCAGCAGACTCATAGCCAGTGCTGTTAGAGTTGATTTCAGACTATTCATGGAATTTCTCCTCAAGGGGGCAGGTCAAGCCAACAACGGCTGTATCTGCTCTTTGTATAAATTGATGAAGTCCTGCATACTCAGTGTGGCAATGATGTTCAGATCATTATCAAGAATCTCATATAGAACTCCATCGGTGCCGCGAATGCTGAAAAAGACGATAACATCCACATCACCTCCGCCTTCCCGATGTGGATCATCACTGGGCAGACTGGAAGTGTAACTGCCAACAGCCCTGACTTCCTTCAATCTCCCGTCTGCTTCATAAAGGCGATGCTCGCCCTGGATAACAAAGGTCTTGTTCAGAGCCTTATGTCTGTGTAGGAGAATCTGCTGGTGTGCGGCAAACTTAAAAATCACGTCAATGATTTTGTTGTGCTCATCAATATCAAGAATTGCATAATGCAAATGTTCGAAATCCTTTAAGGTTTGCCATCTGACATTAGCGTCGTCAAAAATGTGGTTTGTCATTGATTTTTCCTTGTGATGTGGATTTTTAAATGTTGAAAGATTGCTCTTTTCTTTAATTGCCCGGGCAATAAGATCGGCCCAACGCTATGGATAATAGCTTATGGAATTAATACCCTGCCGTAAGCCGATAATTGCCCGCAAAGTACGGGCAATTTGCCCGCGTTTAAGCTGGCGGCTTTTCAGGGTAACTGACGCCTCTTATAATGCAGTCATCGCAGGATTACCCGGCGCCTGCATCGGCCAAGCAGACTTTCTATGAACCTACAATTCCATTTGTTGTCCCGTATCACGGTTGTCGCGCTGATGTGTCTGTTAGCCACCGCGGCCACTGTGCTGCATCACAGTGGCAGGCAAGCAAGGCAATCTACTCTGATCACTGCCGAGACGCTTGGCAAGCAGCTGGAGTTGCAGCTTTTTCGCATCAGTGCCGGAGTCGGCCAAGACAACCAGTTCCCGGATTTTGATTTATGGAAGCAGACAGGCAGCGTGCCTGGAATTTGTGTTCGCTTTGTATCAACAGACAATGCTGCACGTACTCTTTGCAACGGCGCGAAACTATCTGGCCTAAACTGGCCGCATAGTTTCGAGGCCTTTTACCGCCGGTTTTTAAATCCCGGTTTTGAGATAACACGAGCGATTATATTCAATGGCCGGGTTTATGGGGTGCTGACGGTCACACCCAGCGCCGAGATGGAAATTGCCCAGGCTTGGGAAAATATCCGCAGCTTGCTGGGACTCTCTGTCATGACCGTTTTGGCCGTTTGTTTGCTGGTTTATCTGAGCATCAGCCGTGCCTTGCAACCGGCCCGAATCATCATTGCCGGCCTGGAGAGCATGGAAAAAGGCAATTTATCTTACCGGCTGCCGGCGTTCGAGCTGATCGAATGGCAGCGTACCGCTACGGCAATCAATCAACTGGCGGCAAGTCAACAACAATTGCTTGCCGAACGTCATAAGCTGGCTGTCAAGTTGATCAATCTTCAGGAGGAAGAACGCCGTTATCTGGCCCGGGAACTGCACGACGAATTCGGTCAATGTCTGGCCGCCATCAATGCCGTTGCCGCATCCATTGCGCAAACGGCAGAACAACAGTGCCCGGCGTTGGT
>JBAQEN010000120.1:0-3365 GCA_049286765.1 Methylococcaceae bacterium | reverse complement strand
ATTGGTTGCGATTTTTCCTCAAGATTTCAATCCAGCGTAAGTAGCGACAGTTGGCTCCGCCTCTTAAAATGGAGTCTCTATTAATTGCAATTTAAACCACTATGTCATGAAGGCGCAGAAATTTTTTATCCCCCAAATCCTGGCATTATCGGGCACAATGGTTGCTATCCTCTTCGCTGAGGGATTTATCCCTTTTTATTCCCCTATGAACGCAACTTTTCTGGCAACCTGAGTTCAAAAAACCAGCTCGATTCAGAACGATTCATGATTTTTACTTGGAGAATACTTTATGCAACACCACAACAAGGCAACACTGATCGCAACAGCGATAGTAGGCCTGACATTCATCCATGCCGCCTTGGCGCAACCAGCAAGTCCTGAGCGCCTGGATGAGGTCGCCCGTCGCGGCATGCATGTCATGCCTTTCGACCTTAAACAAACGCAACACTTTTTTAACAAAACAGAAACAGGCGGGGTGCAGCAAGTAATCGTTAAAGACCCGAGCAATAGCAAACAGATTGAGTTGATCCGGCAGCATCTGACCAAGATTTCAGGGGAATTCAGCCACGGAGACTTCTCAGATCCGGAGAAAATACACGGTAAAGAGATGCCTGGACTGTCTGCATTACGCGCAGCCAAACCGGGACAACTTCATGTTCACTACCAGGAACTCCCTGATGGCGCAGAAATAACCTATTATGCGGATGATAAAGTTCTGATCGCTGCGATACATCAATGGTTCAATGCGCAGCTTGCTGACCACGGCCCAGATGCCATGCCTGGAATGAATCACAATCATATGCATGATATGCATAAGCAATAGATTTAACCTGATCTACTGTATACGGGATTGGCATATCCGTATTTTGTCATTGCTGAACCTTAAAACCGCAGTTGAGCATACCAAAATCCCGTTCGCCCTTAGCTTGTCGAAAGGTGGGGCGGGTAGTCCGGCAAGCTCGCCACGGGCTTAATCCTAAATTGTCTCGGCTTAAGTTGAAAGCCCGCATTTCCGCGTGTTGGTAGATGCGTTGCACTTATCCACAAGCTGCACCAACAACCTGACAGAACTTAATCCATATTCTCATAGACTTTTTTAGTAAAACGCGGCGTACAGATGGCTAAAAACACCAGATCCTCAGTTCCAATATTGGTAATTCTCTGTGAACAAAGGGGCGGGATAATAACTACATCCCCTACTGATACCTTCTGCGGCTCCAATCCGTCAATTTCGGCTGCCCCTATCCCGGCAAGAATAACGTATCTCTCGACAACGTCTTTTAAACGGTGCAGTTTAGTCGTCCCGCCTGCTTTAACCCGAGCTCTGGCTATGGACACGCCAGGATCTGCCGGCGAGTTAGACAATTCTAAAATAAAACAGCCTTCTTCAAAGTAGTATTCATCGGCTTCATTGGCTTTTAAGATTTGGGTTTGCATGAATGGCTTACTCTCTAAAAAATAAGGTCCCAGGTGGAATTGGCTGGGTAAATATACCCGGAGCCCTTCGGCTATGCTCTGGAGAGCCTTGCTATCTCTGCTGTCATGCTGAGCCTAGCCGAGGGATTCAAAAACAAGGACATAGAGCCTGTCATAATCGTCCGCTATGACTCAGCCGGCGATTCACTTGCCAGTGATAGATTCTGGCTAGTAACGGACGAATCAACGGCAATCCAATCAGCCATGCCAGAGGTTTCAACAAAGGTACTCTACTCATCAGCAGAATATAGGCATCCATCTCGGAAAGAATCCGCTGGTTCTCGTCTTTGACATGCAGTTCTGTCAGCGCTTTATGGGGATCAATGCCGATTTCACGCAACTGCTCTTCATTGCCGGTAATATCGAGCCAACAGATATTTTCGCCTTCCTTCCCTGCGAGTTTTTCATAATTGACCCTGTCTTTGACACATTTCGGACAGCTGCCATCGTAATAAACGATAATTTTTGCTTTATCCTGATTCATAACTTATTACCTCTGATTATCACTCGATATCAACAAAAGTACACAAACTGCCCTTTTTCTTAAAGAAATTCTACTCTATTGAAAATAAACTTTTACAAGGAATTATTTCTACCCTCGCCGATACCCCACTATCTTAACGCTCAGCCGAATTTCAATGAAAACGGACAGGACCCGAAGCGAACATTCAGATGTAATCCACCCCATTTGTCCATTTTATGGAGTTTTTCCGCCACGCCAGTGGAATGCTAAAGCAGCGAGTAACCACTATAATTCAGAGCGCTTTAAGAAACTATTAATAAAAGACATTTAAGATTGAACCCGCACGTTTGAAGCAATCGCGAATAAACGCTTAATTCGAAACACTTTGATAAATCATATTGCAGGATCAATATCATGAATCGTAACCACATTTTTAACAAAGCGTTAAATCTGACTCATCAAGAAGTAAAAAGGAAAGTTGCTGTACATGAGGCCGGACACGCAGCGGCTATCTATCTCGGCAACAAACAAAAAAGACTGCCGCCGGTTTATTTTCAGATTTTTATAACTCCGGTGAATAGTGACTTTCAATCATCCCGGTTTTTAAACAAGCCAGGCGCTAACTACATTGCGAAGATAGACGGTGGCCGCTTAATTCATATGCTGCCATCCTCAATAGAAGAGGCGACAAATGGTTTTTCTTCCGCACAGAAAATTGCCTATCAACACGCTTTTGACGCGGATATCATTAACATATTGGTCGGACCTTTGGCTGAAGCAAAATATATCGCGCAGCGAGACGGTGAGCTGATCAACCCTCATCTTATATGTTTAAACGCCCTGCATTACTATGGCGGCGCTTCCGACTTAGAGAATATCATCGAGTATCTTGAATGTTTTCCTGCACATTCAGAGTTCAGGGAACAAAAAATTGCAGAATTATTTTTAGCAGCATTCAGCTTCGTTAATGAAAGATCAAATTGGCGTGCAATTACTGCCTTGGCGGACTATTTTGTAAGTGAAGATAAAAGTGTCATAGAATGCAATGAAATTATCGAAGTTCTGGAAACAACCAGTCATGGGCCGGCTTCCCAGGTTCCGGCCTAGTGGAAACACGCCAGTATTGCTGGAATTGATTCAGCGCTACGGGCCGGGTGTTACTGGAGGCCTAGTCAGCTTCCGGCACGTTCCGGTCCTTCGCTGATGCTTACATTGCTTTTACCAGCGGCTGACATCAAAACGTTTGAATGCCCAGCTTAACAAGGGCAGCATCATCAACGCAATCAGGGTCAATGAAAACCAGGCCACGGCTATAAAGACAGGCCATCGCAAACCCGTTGCATTCATTGCCGCCTGACCCGCACTCGCCGCCAGGAAGCAGCTACCGATCAGGATAGTACTGGTAACCATGAACCCCACCATAGTC
>JBAQEN010000119.1:0-2568 GCA_049286765.1 Methylococcaceae bacterium | reverse complement strand
TTTCCGGGATGCTGGCCATTTTTTAAATGAAATAAGCCATCATCGAGCAATAAGATAGAAACCTTTTGATCAAAAACAGCAGTGGTCAAAATAATATCCAGCATTTCCTGAACAAGGGCACCGCTATGCGCCGGTTTGCGCAAAACAAATAAATAGTTTTTCATAGACACTTATCCAAACACAATAAACCGGTCAGCTTCCAACGTGGCTTCAACCAATTGTCCTAATCCGGAAATACGAAAGCCCTCTGCCAGATCATCATCCCGCTTTCCCTGTCTTTTAGCTTCATCCGAACACAATAAGCCGCGCCGTTGTGCGGCAGAGATACACACTACCAAATCAACCTGATAACGCCTCGCCAATTCACTCCACTGCACGGTAAACTGTAGTTCATCATCGGGCGGAGTCGTATATTTAAACGCATGATAAACGCCATCATGATAAAAAAACACCCGAAATACTTGATGCCCCTGTGCCAATGCGGCATCAATAAACTTGTAGGCGGTATATCCGGCATTTGACTGATATGGACTGGTATTGATTTGAATAGCAAATTTCATTTGATTTTATAGCTGCATTTACCTGCTTGAGTTTATTTGAGATGTTTTATAATTAATAACTGATATTCTATTATGGTTCACTGATTCTTTGCTGATTAATCGCAACAACTGAGACCTCATGTTTAAACCCACTGCTGTTACTCTGGCTTTAAGCCTTGCCCTCTTCACTGCTCCGCAACAGGCCGTTGAGATTAATAAAATTGAATTGCCTGATATGGAGGATTCTTCCGGAACGCTGATTACACCAGCCGAAGAAAAAGAGTTTGGCGAAGCATTTTTCAGAAGTCTGCACTCTCAAATAACAATAAATCAGGATGCCGAGATCCAGGAATATATCCAGTCTATTGGACAAAAACTGGTGGCTAATAGTGATGCACCGGGCCATCCGTTTCATTTTTTTGTAGTCCTGGAAAATGACATTAACGCCTTCGCAGGCCCTGGAGGCTATATTGGCGTTAATTCAGGACTGATTTTAATGACGGAAGCAGAAAGTGAATTAGCCTCTGTAATGGCTCACGAAATTGCCCACGTTACTCAACGACATTTATTTCGAGCCGCTGAAGCTGCCAGCCGGTTATCAATCCCTACAGCGGCCGCGACGCTGGCTGCAATTTTATTAGGCACTCAATCGGCTGCCTTGGGGCAAGCAGCAATCATGGCTATTCAGGCAGGTAGCGTGCAGTTCCAGATTGATTTTACCCGCGAAAATGAAGAAGAAGCTGATCGTGTCGGCATGCAAACTTTGGCAAGTTCTAAATATGACCCGCGCAGCATGCCTACGTTTTTCGAACGTTTACAACAATCCACTCGATATTACGGGCAAGCCATCCCCGAATTTTTAAGAACTCACCCGGTAACTGCTGCACGTATTTCCGATACGCGAGGACGTGCAGAAACTTATCCATATAAACAATACTCTGACTCGTTAGGGTATCAATTAACAAAAGCAAAAATTAGGGTTTTGACTGCTCCAGATACAGCAGAAGTGCACAAATATTTCAAGTCGAGAATTACTCAGGGCACAACCGAGCAGCGTGCTGTAGCCCGTTATGGAATGGGCTTAATCGCACTTAACGGGCAAAAATTTAAAGAAGCTGAAACTATTTTTCAATCATTATCCCAGGAATACCCGGAACAGGATCAATATGCAGCAGCGCTAGCCCGTACTGCGCTCGATTCCCGAAATTATAGTACAGCGCTTTCCCGCTATAAAAAACTGACCCAACAATTCCCTGATAATACAGCGATTAAACTTGAATATATAAACTCTTTGCTAAAAACAGGAAATGCAGAGCAAGCTCGAAAAAACTTGTTTTCGTTAGATCCTGGAACTCGGCAACTACCTATTTATTGGCAATTATTGGCGCAAGTTTATAGCAACTTGAATCAACCGGCTGAATCTCATCGCTATCTTGCCGAATACTACTACGCAACAGGGCAAACCAAAAATGCTATTTTACAGATAAGACTAGCCCAACAATCAAAAGGACTTAATTTTCAACTATCCTCAATCCTGAGTGAACGCCTCACCTTCTTCTTAACACAGGAGCAAGAAGCCAGGCGCATTCAATGAAACAGGCCAAACATATTGCGATAAATAAACTTTCTGAATGCTTGCTTAACAAAAAAGCAATTATTGCCTTGCAGAATGTTTATTAGAGTCTTCTAATGCTAGATAACACATTGTGTTTATAACCTTTTTTTAAGTGAGTCTATTTTTCTGAATTAACCTGTAATTTTTTATAGACACTGAAGTTTTTTTGAATATACAATACACCAGCTTTACGGAGCTGGGCTGGTTTAATGACCAGTTTAGAGAGGGGGAATAGCCTTTTAGGCGCATTAATAACAATAATAAAATAGTAATACTGCTTGAGTTGGGTTGTACTTAGTAGCAACTAAATAATAAAAATAATAAAACTCAACACGCCCGCTTTTGCGGGCTTTTTATTGCCTGTCATTTAGGATTGGCAATTATATGACGAAAATTTTGGCGTTCATTTTTAGC
>JBAQEN010000118.1:0-1861 GCA_049286765.1 Methylococcaceae bacterium | reverse complement strand
TTCCAGTATCTGAGTCTCAAAGGGTTGTTTCGGCACATCCACAGCCACCGCAGACGGCACCAAGCGCACATCATCGCCGGACAGAGCCGAAATCGGTAGCCCAAGCTGATCAGCCAACGTCCGAATTCGATCTGCACGTTCTCCTGCTTTGCCGCGTTTGAATGCGCGGTACCGATTCAGTGGGATAGGGCCGGACACAGGGCAGTAAGGCCCAAACTTTTCGCCATCAAACTCAACATACATTTGGTCGTCGAATAGGCCCCACAGTAAAACGACGGTTTCCCCTGCCATGTCGGATTCCACTTCGTAAACAGTGCCGGCAACCGTAATCCGCGCATCAACGCCCACTTTGCGCGACTCGGGTTCACGCGCAAAACGGCAGAACTGCTCCCAGGTACACATATCGCGCAAACCTTCTACTGGTAAGTAGGCCAGCCAATCCGTCAAGCGGGAATGTTTCTCGGAGCGGTGATCCTGATCGTTGTAACTCAGGAGGTAGCGCATCAGCCACTCATTGGCCTGCTGCTCGGTTTCCGGCTTGTGGAAATGATATAGCGTTTCATGCGTCTCTTTAACTGTTCGGAATGGACGCTCAACCTTACCTTTTGAGCGGGCCGTTGTGCGGGTTCCATCCTTGCCAGCCGGAATGTGGGTTTGCCATTCAATACCGAGTGCCTGCATAACGTTCTGGAATACCATGCTTTTGGCTACCGGCCCATTGTCCAGATAGATCATCTTGGGTCGCCCCTGAAACGGGAAGCTGGTATCAGCTTTGGCTGCCATCGCATTGAAGAGAAAGCGTAGTGCGGACTCTGCATCTTCGCCATACACGCACCGGTATTCCTGATAGCACACGCCACTACGATCATCCACCACACTAAACAACATCAAGGTCGGTTGTCCCTTTGATGGATCGATCCATTCAGGTTTGTCGATGTGTTTGAGGTCGGATGGCGACATATCAAATTGCCAACAGTCGTTGCTCTGCTCAGCCTGGAATCGCACGGCTGGCGGTTCGCGTAACAATCGAGGCTGATCCAGTCGTAACAAAGACAGATAGCGATTGACAGTCGGGCGGCGCAATAGTCCCTTGGGTACTTTGACTAAACCCTGTGCGGTTTCCACGCCGTAGTCTTCCATGAGTTGAATGGCTCGCATGGTGGAAAGATGGCGACCTTGCTTATTGGTGGTACGCAGCTTCAGTGCCGCAATCAGTTCACAGTAGCGCTCCAATTCGGCTTGCGGCAATAGGCGTGGCTTGCCGTGATCGGCACGGTGTGCGGCATGCGGCTTTCGGATGGTGTGTAGGGCTCGATAGACGGTTGTTATAGAGATACTGTACAGTTCGGCTACCGCCGCAACTTGGGTAGCTCGTTCCGGACTTTTCGGAGGCAAGCGATCAAGCCGCTGCTGCCGCAATTGCAGTAGTGAATCAACGGGAATGACCTTATGCTTGTTGTTCACAGTTGGCCAGTGCGCGATACACTGTAGCTCGACCGACACCAAGCCGCCGCGCGATTTCCGTTGCGCCCAGCTTCTCTTCGAGACGAAGACGCAGAATTTCTGCGGTATCGACCGATGGCTTGCGTCCACGATAGACGCCGCGCGATTTTGCAGCAGCAATGCCTTCAATCTGGCGTTCACGTCTAAGGTTTGTTTCAAATTCGGCAAAAACGCCTAGCATATCCAGGAAGGCTTTACCCGCGGCACTGCGCGTGTCGATAGGTTGCTCTGTCGCCTTTAGAGTGACGCCCTGTTCCTTCAGCGTGTATACGATGTCTTGAAGATCTTTTATGCTACGCGCAAGACGGTCGATTCGAGTAACAACAAGCGTGTCCCCACGCCGCAGGAAATCCAGTAG
>JBAQEN010000117.1:0-7728 GCA_049286765.1 Methylococcaceae bacterium | reverse complement strand
ATTGTGTACAATGATCCTATAATTAATGCTGTTGATAATACCGACGATCCCTATTCAACTTATCAGATTCCCGATGATTTAATATGGTAATCAGATATTGGCAGTAAATTAATTTAAACAGCATTGGTTGCGGCCTTGCTGTTTAGCTTGATAAAGCGCCTGGTCTGCGCGTTGAAAGGCTGTGTCGCCGGTATCTCCCGGCGCAAACTCAGTAATACCGCAGGAAATGGTAATAGAGAGTGTACTTCCATTCAGATTAAAACGGTTTTTTTCAACCAGTTGCCGCAACTGGTTGGCCGGCTTTAACGCTGAGAGTTTGTCGGTATCCGGCAGTAACATGATAAATTCTTCGCCGCCGTAGCGGCAAATAAAATCGGTTTTCCGGCAATGATCAGACAATTGTTTGGAGATTTTTATCAACGCACTATCTCCGGTCTTATGCCCAAAAAGGTCATTAACCTTTTTGAAATAATCAATATCCCAGACCATAAGGCTTAACGGCGAATGGTAACGTTTCCAGCGAGCCAATTCGATTTTTAGACGTTCATCATAAGAAAGACGATTGGGTAGATTAGTTAATGGATCACGAAGTGCATCGTTTTTAGCCGTCTGGAGTTGTGATTTTAGAGTGCTGGATTCCAATTCCATGTCTTTGACTTTCTGAGCTAGCTCATTTAATTGCTGCTGTGTTTTTTGCCGTTGAATGATTTCTTTTGGGAGGTATGTCTGAAATTCTTCAATAAGCGTTACCAGCCGTTTGTTATTTATTGCTTCCAGCTCGGTTATTTTGCTGGTGCTTAACCGCAATGTTTCTATAGCAGATTGAGCCTGCTTACCCTGTTCTATTGCTGCAGTCGAGGTTCGATTAAATTCCGTCAATAGTTTGATATTACGTGATAAAAAATTATCAGTACATTGTTGTTCTGACTGAATTGAGTTTTTATTTTTAAGCAAGAGAATAACCGGGTGAACAAGTATGGTTAAAAAAAGAGTAGTGTAGCGTTTGATTCTTCAATATTCTGGAGCAAATCAAACGCAACGGCTATTGTTAATTTCACACCCTATTAATTTTTTTTGCTTTCCTGTTGAATCAGTTGGTTCATGATTTCAATCATTTTTTCATGAGAACCTGCTAAAGTTCCATTGGTTTTGTATTTACCATTAATAATAATGGCAGGAACCCCGGTTATACCGTAGCGGCTTGCCATCATGGGCGCCTGACGCATTTTGGCATCAACCAGAAAGGAATTATAGGCGGCATGAAATTCGGTTTCATTAACGCCATGAGCGGCAAAAAATTTGGCTAGCTGTTCTTCAGTTTCAAGCTTTTCTTTTTTGTTTTGTACGGCATCAAAAAAGTCGGCATGAATTTTATCAACAACACCCAAAGCTTCGGCGGTGTAATAGGCTTTCGCATGGTTGCCCCAGGTCTCATTAAATACTGCTGGCTGGCGGATAAATTCAACATTTGCAGGAAGATTCTTTGCCCACTTTTCCAGTACAGGCTCAAAGGTATAGCAATGTGGGCAGCCGTACCAGAAGAATTCAATGACTTCAATTTTATTCGGATCTTGTGTCGGTTGGGCGGGTGAAAGTGTTTCATAACCCGATTGCTCTGCTTTTAACAAAGTAGAACAGGAAAATAATAAGATTACCAAGCCGAATTGTATGATTTTTTTAAGCATGACTTTAATAGTTCCCAATGTGAGTAAATTTCGTAGTTGTGTCTGAGCCGATATTATTGACGCTTTGCAGTTTATTTCATCATCGAAATTCGATAAGCAACGGCTTTAATTTCTTCATCGGTCATTTTTTTGGCGATCATGTGCATCATATTTTCCGGATTATTACTGCGTGCGCCGGATTTGAAGTCGGTGAGAGCTTTAATTAGATACTCTGCATGTTGTGATTTTAATAACGGGAATGCAGCGGGTTTGTTGCCATCGCCAAAGGGACCGTGGCAGGCGATACAGGCTGAAACTTCTCTAGTCAGGTCACCATTGCGATATAAGTCGCTGCCCTGGGTAATCATAGTTTCTATTGTTACTGTGTTGCCGGGTTTCTTTCCTGCCGGATTTTCATCTTCGTCTTCATTATCCAAAACCGGTAACTCGTTTGCCGAAATTTTTTGTTCAGCATAGAAACCGGCAATTTCAATCATATCTTCATCTGTTAATCCCATTGCCATTGCAGACATCATGGGATCTTTGCGCGTGCCGTCTTTAAATGATTTTAATTGCTTAATCAGGTAGGAAGAATGCTGCTGTGCAAGTTTCGGGAATGTTGAGACCAAGCTGTTACCGTTATCTCCGTGGCAACTGGCACATGCAGCTGCTTTTTCTTTTCCTGCACTAATATTGCCTTCTGCATGTAAAATACTTTGAGCGCTGGAAAATGCCAGAGTTAGTAAAAATGCCAGCAATTTTTTTTTCATCGGATTCCCCTTGGAATAAAGTAATTTTTTTATGGTAGCCTTTTATCTGTGCAGGCTGCTCTTTCGTGGTCAAATTCTACCCTAATTGGTAAGCTTAAGCGAGGCAACGATGAACCCAGTTTATCATCAAGCAAAATTTATTAACAGTTCACCTCATCTTAAAGATACGCCTGAAGATCAAGGCCGGGAAGTGGCGTTTGCAGGGCGCTCAAATGCCGGTAAATCGAGTGCTATTAATACCTTAACCAGGCAGAAAGCATTGGCCAGAATCAGTAAAACACCCGGTAGAACCCAGATGCTTAATTTTTTCGAAATTAATGCTCAGCAACGGTTTGTCGATTTGCCGGGTTATGGTTATGCCAAAGTACCCGTAGCGGTTAAAAAAAAATGGCATGAGCTAATGGAAACCTATTTAACCAAGCGTAAATCATTATGTGCAATTATTTTAGTGATGGATGTGCGTAATCCTTTGACAGAATTTGACTGGCAGATGGTTGAGTGGTGCCGGCACACCGGCTTACCGCTGCATATACTGTTAACCAAAGCAGATAAACTGACCTATGGAGCAGCAAAAAATACTTTATTACAGGTACAACGAGAACTTAAGGATTTTAACTTTCCACTAACCATACAGTTATTTTCGGCGTTGAAAAAAACCGGTATTGATGAGGTGCATCAGGCTCTTGATCTGTTGTTTAAGCAGGCTCAAGAAGAATGAAAACAAAAATTAAAGAAAACCCCAAAGTTTAGGAAACACTTTGGGGCTTGAGGAAATAATCAGTCGTTTAACTAAGGGGGGAACGACTGATCCAACACCGATAAGGTATTGCATTTTTATGACTTAAGCATGAATAAAAAGTTTCAAAAAAATTATTTTAGTCTGTTTCATACCATCTAATGCGCTTCATCCCAATTACTACCTACACCTATATCCACTATCAACGGCACACTCAAATCTGCGGCCGAGCACATGATAGTTCTGATAGTGTCGGTATAGCGATTCAGCCGATCTTCTTTAATTTCAAATACCAGCTCGTCGTGAACTTGCATAATCATTCTGGCATCCGGTTTATCCTGTTTTAGCTTTTCTTGCTGTAACCATTGATCAGTAGCAATCATGGCGCGTTTTATAATGTCCGCTGCCGTGCCTTGCATGGGGGCGTTGATGGCGGTGCGCTCGGCATACTGACGACGGGCCGCGTTGCGTGATTTTATTTCGGGTAAATATAAGCGGCGGCCGAATAAAGTTTCAACATAACCTTGTTCACGGGCTCGCTCTCTAATGCCGTCCATATAATTTTTAACGCCTGGATAACGGGCAAAGTATAAATCTATATACGATTGCGCCTGACTACGCGATAAGCCTAATTGCTGTGCCAGGCCAAATGAAGACATCCCGTAAATTAGCCCAAAATTGATGGCCTTGGCGGATCGGCGTAAATCGGTTGTTACCTGATCCGGGGCCACGCCAAAGACTTCCGCAGCCGTTGCTTTGTGTACATCCAGCCCTTCGCTAAAAGCGTTCACTAAACCTGAATCGGCGGATAAATGCGCCATGATACGTAATTCAATTTGTGAATAATCCGCTGCCATGATTTTATAACCGGCTGGCGCGATAAACGCCTGCCGGATTTTGCGGCCTTCTGCACTTCGGATAGGTATATTTTGCAGATTGGGGTCGGATGAAGACAACCTGCCTGTTGCAGCTACAGCCTGATGATATGAGGTATGTATCCGGCCGGTTTTCTCATCGATCTGTAGCGGCAGTTTGTCGGTGTAAGTTGATTTTAGCTTGCTTAAGCTCCTGTGTTCGAGGATCAGTTTGGGCAATGGATACTCAAGCGCCAATTCCTGTAGTACCGATTCTTCGGTTGAGGGTTGACCTTTAGGGGTTTTCTTTAAAACCGGGAGTTTTTGCTGATCATAAAGTATGTCCTGGATCTGTTTGGGTGAACCTAGGTTGAAGGCGTGTCCTGCAAGGTCGTGCGCTTGTTGTTCAATGCTGACAATATGATTGGCCAGTTCCAGACTTTGCTGCGCCAGCATCGCGGCGTCAATTAATACGCCGTTACTTTCAATCCGTGCAAGTACACTGATAAGCGGTATTTCTATTTCTATGTAAAGTTTGTGCAGGCCAGGGATCTGTTGCAGTTTTCCCATCAGTACTTGATGCAGTCGCAAGGTAATGTCCGCATCTTCGGCTGCATAAGGCGCAGCTTGTTCCAGCCGAATTTCCTGAAACGGCAGTTGTTTTGCGCCCTTGCCGGCTACGTCTTCATAATGGATCGTGGTAACGCCAAGATACTCCTTGGCGAGGTCATCCATATTATGTTTAGTTGCAGTACTGTTTAATACATACGATTCCAGCATCGTGTCGTGAGCGATACCAAGCAGCGTAATACCGTGATTCGCTAAAACATGAGCATCATATTTGAGGTTTTGTCCCAGCTTGTGTTTAACAGGATCTTCAAGCAAAGGACGCAGTTTTTCGAGTGTGTCAGCTCTGTCTAGCTGAGTGGGTACGCCCGGATAATCATGGGCTAAAGGCACGTAAGCGGCTTTACCCGGAGTTACTGCAAAGGACACGCCGACGATCTGTGCCTTGCTGTAATCGAGGCTGGTAGTTTCTGTATCAAAAGCAAATAGTTCGGCATCACAGAGTTGTTCAAACCAGCGATTAAATTGCTGTTCGGTCAAGATTGTTTCATAGTCGGGCTCGAAAACAACGGGACTTTCTTCAATGATTACTGGTTCAGCCTCGACATTGTTATCCAGCATTTTCAGCCACGAGGAAAATCCCAATTCAATTAACAAGCTTCTTAGCTTGGATTGGTCCACCGGCTGACGTTTCAGGTCTTCCATGCCGTAGGGTAAATCAAGGTCACATTTAATCGTGGTGAGTTGTTTCGATAATGGCAAAAAAGCTAAACTGGCGCGTAGATTTTCACCAATTGCTCCGGTAATTTTATCGGCATTGGCAATCAGGTTCTCCAGGGTTTGATAATGTCCCAGCCATTTTGCCGCCGTTTTCGGGCCGACTTTGGGCACACCGGGAATGTTATCAACGGTATCGCCCATCAACGCCAGATAATCAACGATCTGTTCCGGTTTGACACCAAATTTGTCGATCACGCCTTGAATATCCAGGCGCGTGTTCGACATCGTGTTTTCCAGGATAATATTTTCGGTGACCAGTTGCGCCATGTCTTTGTCACCGGTGGAAATAACCACGCTGAAACCTTGTTGAGCCCCATGCTGCGCCAATACTCCCAGCACATCATCAGCTTCCACGCCCGATTCCATAACCAAGGGTAGCCCCATGGCGCGGATCAGATTGTGTAGCGGTTCGATTTGTGCGCGCAAATCATCCGGCATAGGTGGCCTGTGCCCCTTATATTGATCATAAAGGTCATTGCGAAAGGTTTTGCCCGATGCGTCAAAAACCACAGCAACATAATCGCTTTGATAGTCTGCCAGGAGTTTTCGCAGCATATTGGAAACGCCGTAAATGGCATTCGTGGGCTCGCCTTTAGCATTGCTTAGCGGAGGAATGGCATGATAGGCGCGGAATAAAAAGGAAGAGCCGTCAACCAGAATCAGGCGTTCCTTTCGGCTACGCTCAGGGCAGGTTTGTGTTTGTTGTGGCATGGGCTTAAGTTGTAAGGTTAAAAGTGAAAGGCAGCAACAGTGTGGGCCGGGGTTTATAACACTGGTGCTGCAACATGTTGTATTGATATCTGGCTGTCTAATGATAGTTATAAATATCCATAAATTACAACCCTATCCTTTGCCTAAAGTAAACAGTTGCTGCGCTAGCCCGGCCTGCGTAATTGATAAGGTTCCGGCGCTACAGCAGTAGGGCGGCCTAGAATAAGATCGACAATCAGTTGTGCGGATGCCGGCCCCATTACCAGACCATTTCTAAAATGACCGGCATTAATGCTTAAATTGCAGATTTCGGGATGTTTGCCGATATATGGCACGCCATGTTCAGTGCCTGGTCTTAAGCCTGCCCAGTGATGAATAAGTGGGGTGTCTTTAAGCGATGGCAGTAAATTTAATGCAAACTCAGTTAGCTGATTCCGGGCGGCTGTCGTTGTGGTTTTATTAAAATCATCCTGTTCTACCGTGCTGCCTGCGAGAATTTTTCCGTCACGCCGGGGAATCAGATATTGATCCCCATTCAGCACCATAGTACGCAAAGTTTCCGGCTTGGCATCAAACAACAACATTTGTCCTTTAACGGGGGCAATTTTTGGCGCATTGTCGGCAATCTCGGGAAAAAGCCGTTGATATAACTGACCTGTCCAGGCGCCGGCAGAAATCATCAGCTGGTTGACAGAGAACTGGCCGGACCTGGTATTGATAGCTGTAATCCGGTTTTTGTCCAGAGTAATACCAGTTACCTCACAATGTTCTATCAAAGTCACATCTTTATTGATGAGGTCTTGTTTTAATGATTTAACCAATCGAGGATTGCGAGCCTGGGCAATCCCGGGCAGCCAAAGAGGATTATCAGGAACCGTATTGAGATCTTTAAAAAAATCGGCGCCAGCGGCTTGAAACAATATATTGTTGGATTTGCACCAGCTAACTGCCGCAGTAATATCAGGATTTTTAGTTATCAGCAAGCCACAGGGAGTCCATTCGGGGTCTAAATGAGTTTCGGCAATCAGTTGTTCGGCTAAATTGGGATATAAGCGCAGGCTTTGAATTGCCAGGCGAGTAATCGCATCTGCTTGCCGCCAAGGATAAAGCGGCAGTAAAATACCGCCGCCTGCCCAGGATGCTTCCTGTCCAAGCTTGTTTTTATCAATAACTGTTACTGTGGCGCCAGCATTAAAAAATTCTCGCGCGGTCAACAGGCCGATGATGCCGCCGCCAATAATAGTAATATCCGGGGTTGTAGTCATAAATGGGGGAAAATGTTTGGACAAAATAAAATTTGTTGTGCTGTCATAGGGTTGGGGGAGCTTTCATTGAAAGCGGAAAATGTGAATTGGAAATGACCAAGCTGTTGGCGTTCTTATCACTGCAAGCATAAGTACGCATTTTTATAAATTAAAATTATCATTCCTCTGCGCCGGTTTAATCAACATCTTTGGCTTGTTTGGCTATTTATTTTATGATTTAAGGTGTAAAGAATATGAAGCAAATTAATTAGATCGTAAATCAGATTATACCTAAGGTTTATGTTGTTTTTTGCATACAATGAGTAAGCACAATTAAAGTTATTCTGTTACTCATTGATAATTAAGGTCTAATAGATTAAAAAAAAATAGCTTTAAAACTTG
>JBAQEN010000116.1:0-4385 GCA_049286765.1 Methylococcaceae bacterium | reverse complement strand
TGTAAATTCATCCAGCGCAATATCATCGCCAACGTGCATGGCTAAGTGAAAGCGCCGGTAAGGAATTTGATACCATTGCTCAGCTTTTGTTAGGGTGCTGGGATAACAGGACAGTGTGACAGGCGTTACAATCTTGTTGGCCTGTAACGCTATTGTAGCGGCTCCCCGTTGAAAACGACAGGGTTTGCCTGGTATTGATCGTGTTCCTTCCGGAAAAATTATCATGGAGCCGCCTGATTTTAACCAGTGAACACATTCTGCTATCATTTTTTCAGGATCACCATTACTGATATATCCTGCATTTATAATAGGACCCCGCATGAAGAGGTTATGCCATAGCTGTTCTTTTACTATACAAGAGGCCTGTTTAATCCGGCTAATTAAAAAAACAATGTCTACCAGTGTCGGATGATTGGCGATTATCAGTTGCCCGGGACGATTTAGTTTCTCCAATCCTACTATTTCGTAAGTCATTACGCCTATCCTGTGCATCAACCCGATAAAAACAAAAAAACTGTAATGCACCACTTTTTGTCCCCGACTGATTCTTTGTAAGCGATCGCCGGGCAAAATAGACAGTATGGGAAAAACGAGAACCCACAATAACAAACCGCCTAAACCAAAAATGAAAAAGCAAAATCCGGTTGCCAATAAGCGCCAGAGATAGCTTATAGTTTTTCCCATTGCCAATTATGCCCCGATTATCTAAAGTCTACGCTCTATGTTCAGCAAGAAGAAACCTCAAAAAATACATAATTGTATTGTGTATTCACCATAATAACGAGTCATTGACGAGCGGTTGAATTGAAAAAGGCAAACTATCTCCTGTTAAAGCTATTCTTGACGTCAGCGCATTCGAGATTGTATGGGAGAACAAGATAAAATCAGTTGTGGGTTTATCGTATAAAAAAGTAACACTGCATCAGCGTCTTCTTGCAAAATCTCGATACTCACAATAAAAGTCAGTGCAATCCTTACTGCTCAGGCGCGATAACTGTGTTTTCCTGTTGATTTTGTGCAAGCAATAGAGAAAATAAACCAGTTGTCACATTTTGGACAGACAGGCTAAACTCCATTACCTGCCTGAAAAGTTTTAAGTAACAATAGGCAGAATTGAATACCACTTTAGTCTTTGAGCCTAATCCGCGCCGGAGCATTTTTGTACTCAATCAGGTTCAGCAAACTTTTCATATTGTAAAATAAAATCTTCTTTAGACCAATTGGCCTCTTTGGTTTTCTAAGGAACATAGAAACGGAAATCTAAAAAGGGATAAGTCCGGCTGCCTTTAATAAATCGGTTAGTTTCTTTTTCAAGCCGGAAAACTAAGCGCAGTGCATAATTCTAATTTTATTTTCACCGTCATTAATCTGTCATAACTTGCTTTAATAATACAGCCTGATCTACAGGATTCAGAGGCTGTTATTATGTTGAATGAATATCAAAAATCCCGCCGGACCTTCATCAAGACCGCAGGTCTCACATTGAGTGCCGGCGTGTTTCCTTCAGTGACCGGGTTAGGCAGCATTGTGGCAACTTTGGATTCTACGGCAATATCAGAGCTGTTACAGTTGAAGCACGGGATTCAATTTGGCGACGTGCTTTCAGATCGGGCTATCGTCTGGAGCCGAGCCGAGCGCCCAGCCAGAATGCTTGTCGAATATAGTTTTTATCCTGACTTTAAAGATTCAATTGTAATACAAGGCCCAACAGCCCTTGAAGATACCGATTATACAGTCCGTATTGATTTAACCGGATTGCCTTCCGGCCAGGATGTTTTCGTTCGGGTCTTGTTCCAGGATATAGATAATCAGCAGGCATTGAGCAAGGCATGTTCAGGTCATTTTCGTACAGCTCCGGACCAGGCGAAAAATATCCGGTTTCTCTGGTCAGGAGATACCTGTGGTCAAGGTTGGGGAATTAATCCGGACATCGGCGGAATGAGAATCTATGAAACGATGCGTTTAACCGATCCTGATTTTTTTATCCATTGCGGCGACAATATTTATGCCGACTGTCCTATCCAGGAGTCCCAGATAGTTCATGAGACCGGTGAGATCTGGCGTAACATCGTCATCCCGGAAGTCACCAAGGTTGCCGAGACTCTGGATGAGTTTCGCGGCCGCTATAAATATAATTTGCAGGATCATAATTTACGTCGCTTCAATGCGGAAGTGCCGACAATCTGGCTATGGGACGATCACGAGGTTACCAATAATTGGTCTCCCTCGAAAGATTTAGAGGGCGATGCCCGGTATTCGGAAAAGAATATAGCTGATCTTGTGTCACTAGGGACCATTGCAGCAATGGAATATGCGCCTATCCGATATCACCAGGCCAATGAAAACCAACGTATTTACCGCAAATTACCGTATGGCCCATTGCTTGATCTATTTGTTATGGATATGCGCTCCTATCGCGGGGCAAACAACTATAATCGCCAGGAACAGCCCGGCGCCGATTCTGACTATTTAGGACGTGAGCAATTGAACTGGCTGAAAGCCGGGTTAAAAAACTCGACGGCTATATGGAAAGTTATTGCCGCGGATATGCCTATTGGTTTGCAGTTGGGGGATGGCTTCGATCAACAGAACCGGCCTCAATTTGAAAACTTTGCTAACGGGGACGGCCCTGTTTTAGGGCGCGAGTTTGAAATCGCAGAATTACTTGCCTTTGTCAAACAAGAGAAAATTGTGAACATGGTTTGGTTTACTGCTGATGTCCATTACTGTGCCGCGCATTATTATGACCCTGATAAAGCCGAGTTTAAAAATTTCGAACCGTTCTGGGAGTTTGTTTCCGGGCCATTGAATGCGGGCAGTTTCGGCCCCCACCAGCTTGATAATACTTTCGGCCCACAATTGATATTTCAAAAAGCGTCGCCCAGTCCAAACCTGTCACCTTTGTCAGGTCTTCAATTCTTCGGTCAAGTCGATATTGAAAGCGAAAGTCTGGCAATGACGGTCTCATTGAAAGACATCGATGGCGGCATCCTGTTTACGCAGGAAATTAAGCCTTCAATAATCTGAGGTTCCCAGCTTTATGTTTACAGGAACTGTGAAGGTGAAAGCATCCAGATTTGCAAGATACTTCATCTATTCGTAGGAATCGTCATACCGGCAGGGATTGCCGGTATCCAGGCTACAGGGATGTAGACTCTATATGCCATCCCTTACGACTACGCTCAGGACAGGCCTTGGCTTCTGGATTCGCTTTCGCGGTCTTCGGCTCCGGCAATCCATGCCGGAACGACGTTACCTTTGGATTTTGCGCCTTGGCTGAAGATTCTTGCTAATCAGGTAACTTAATGAGTAAAACTGATTGTACAGCGGAAACATGTTGAGGTTTACCGGCGAACTAGATGTCCATGCGGCGAAATTCATTTGAATCCAAGGCCTGCGGACCTTTTCCCCAAATCCTGAGATTCAGGTTCAGGTCATCAATGATGCCGGTGACCAGTTCCAGGTAATTGAAATAGTCTTTCAGATAGCCTGATTTTACGCCTGAAGAAAATACATTAGGCTCGAAGAGGTTTTTGTTTACGCTGAGGGCCAAATATAATTTTGAGTGGATAAAGGACAGGTGTATCCGGGTATTGGCCTTGCGCCGGAAATTGACCAGCCGTTCCATCAATGATGTGGACAGAATGTAGCGGGCTTCGATCTGGTCGGTGCCGTAAACGGTAAACAGTTTTTCGAACTCGGGATTTTCCAGTTCTACCAAATCGCCTCTGCCCATAGTCCACTTTTCAAACAGTTTGCCTATCCCCAAAAAACTGCTTCCGGCATCGGGAACGACATAGGTTCTGCCGTTAAAATGTTTATTGAAGTCTGCGATGAAAAAGATTCCTTTGAAAATGGTAACCCAGTGCGTTCGTCTCCTGCCTTTTGAATCAACGGATTCTTTTTTTTCCTGGTGTTCGAGTTCAGAAAAACGGCAACGTGTGACTCCCAGCATCCCTTCAACCAGATCATCTCCCGAGTAGCGGTCTATCGGATTTCTGAAAATATCGGACTCTCTATATTCCGGTTCGGTTATCAGTTGCTCAGGATAATAGCTAAGATTGGAGTCGATTAATCTAACCAGTTCCCGAATCACCCGTTCTTTAAATTCTGCCGCATAGATATTTCTCTTTTCGCTGTAGCGAAAAAAAATATAAATCCCTATCCCTAAAGGAATCAAGGCTAATAGCAAATCCGCCGGTTTTTCGGTGCGTGAAAATATAATAAAGCCGGGAATACTGGCAAGCACAAAAAAAAGCGCTGCCAGAAAAACGCTGAGCGCTTCTTTTCTGGCCGGTTCTAAATTACGCAATGCCGGCTTCAATTGCGCTTGATAAAGCTTTAAAAATTCCGCCTGGGATTGCATGGACATGACAATATACCGG
>JBAQEN010000115.1:0-1503 GCA_049286765.1 Methylococcaceae bacterium | reverse complement strand
CCTATTGACCGTGCTATTGCTAACCCCCTCATTTTTTTTAGCGACTTTAATCTCATCAATTTTGGCTTTAGTTATTTTGTCCAGATTGATGTTATTCAAGTGCTGATCAAGCCAACGCAGTTTGAACTTATCAGTTTCAATGCTTTTTTTGTGACTTGATTCAGATAGCCATTTGATTACTGCTTCTTGCCAAGTATGGCGAGGTTTATTGCCCAAATTTTTGACCCGCCACGCTTCCGCTTTTAAACGATCATATAATTCTTGTGCCTCCTGTTTTATTTGAGTCCCAGCAGTTTGTTGTACTCTGCGTCCGTCCGGTGTGGTGAACTGAATCCACCACGTTTCTTTTCGCTTGTAGATTGACATATTTTTTTATCCTCTTGTTTTAGTTTGTCAATCACTTGCAGTTCTCGCCGAGGTTCAGAATAACGCCCGGATACCCAATCTGCAAGATGTTCTTTGACAAAAACCCAGCACTTGCCCGCTTTCCTTCCGGGCACCTGTCCAGCTCTAGCTTTGCGGCGCAAGACTTCGGGGTTCATTTTAAGAAAGCCAGCGGCTTCATTTAGGTCTAGAGTATTCATAGGCGCAGTGCACTGGATTCATTTGAAATAGGCCGACCATCAGGTTACGACCCCAAATAGCCTTTGGCGATTAGCACTATGGTTAGCTGTTTACCACATAGCCGACTGTTACCGCGATAAAAAGAAACTGTATATCGTCCGCACGGAAAGATATACAGTTAGTGTCCTGATAAAATGTCAGAGCTTATTGCCTAGAGTACGGCAATCAGAGATGATATACAGAAACCATTTAATTACTTGTTAGCAGTACGTAAAACTATTATCCAAAGGGAACAATATATGAACGAATTGATTATCAGGGAAATACCGGTGTTACCCGCTCTTCCAGCAACGGTTTTGCCTGCGATTGATCAGCTTGTTCAAGCGCTTGGAATACCAAGGAATGCGCTAGCAAGCGCTGAAGAAATTGAATATGCATGGCGTGACCTTCCGCGCGAACTTCGTGAAATACCGGAGGTGTTAAGGGGGGAACTAATTGCACGAATGTGTGTGGCCGTGAGCACTGGATTGTTTGATGGTGCAATGAATTACATATGGAACGCCGCAATCTTGCACTTACGTGACAAGATCAGAGTGTTCGGGTTGCCCGTCGTCGCTCAGATACGGCAAAACGATTTTGAAGAAAAACATCTACTAGAGCTTCAAGACAGCAGGCTGCTTGAATTATGCTTGAAGCTCAACATAGTAGATGAAGACGGCTATTTCTTCCTTGATCAATGCAGAGACGTCCGAAACAACTTTTCTGCCGCCCATCCAACACTCGGAAAGGTTAACGACAGAGAATTCACCACTTTTCTTAATCGTTGTGTTCGTTATGCACTTGCTGACTCTGCATCCCCAAGAGGGGTTGATATAGGCTCCTTCATTTCAGCAGTTAAAGGGCCTCGATTTAACGTCAGCCAATGCGGCATATGGGTTC
>JBAQEN010000114.1:0-10777 GCA_049286765.1 Methylococcaceae bacterium | reverse complement strand
TCTCGAAAAAAGCATATTTTTGTTTTTTTAGTACATCAAAACAACGTTTTTCCAGTAAATTTACACCACCACCGTCGAGTGGAACTATTGCAACTTCAAGTAAACGCCATGACAACCAGATGCCCGCATAGATAAAACCAATCAGCAGCAGATTTTCCAGCAATAGTGCTAACGTTGCTTCGGAATAAGGTGCCGCCAGTCCGTTAGCGATGTTTTTGTAATAAACGGGAGCAGATAAATCCAGAGTGATGGCGCAGGCCAGGGCAAATAAAGCCAGCAGGAAATACCATTTTTTCTGCCAGACAGCCTTGCCGTATTCTTTAAATATAATACTTTTCTCTCTGAACCCTGTGGCATATAACTCCATTTTTTAGGATTAAGCTTGGTATTTACTTCCCAACTATTACATTAAGCAAGATACAATCGTTAAATATTGAACATGCAATCCAATTAATTAAGCTTATTAAAGGTGTAAACGGATTTTTTGTAAGAATGTTCAGAACAAATCGCTGCTATTGTAAGTATCCAGAGGAAATACAAGTAATTAGATAAAACAAGATACTACTCAGACCAGAAATCAATCAGGCGGTAAATATTAAAAAGCATTAAACTGGATCGCCTAAGCCGGTCTGGAATGACCATTGATGAACGTCAGTAAAGACCCTTTTCGGACATTCAATAAAATTATTAGCTATGAAAAATTACGTCCAAGATGAGCTACGGAGGAAGCGGAGTCTGCCGGAGCGTTGGTTAGGTCTGGGTGTCAAGTCAACATATTACGAATGTGCACAGTACCACTATTTTAATGGCTTGCATTTTTTATCACGGCTGAAACCAGCCAAAAAAGAGAGGTTAAGCGTGAAGATCGGGTAAATCAATATAAAAATCATTTTATAATAACCCTCTTATACACGGTTACGGGAATTAAATCCATAGCGGAAGTGACCGCATCCTAAAGTCCTATTTACAAGCAATAGTTTTAAGTCATTCAGCATTGCCCAAAGGTCGTTTACCGGCCCTTTGCGGAGAGTGAAAAAGTACGCTATTTATTTTGAATAGTGATAACGCTAGCCGTAACCGGCGCATTTGCAGTGTAAAAAAGCTTCCAATTTTTTACACCGTTAGTGCCGGTTTTTCCAGTCAATTAAGACAGCAAGAGTGACTAAATGCAAGCCGTTACACTTGGGCTTACCAAACTTTGTTTTCATTGTTATTGAAGCGACCCACTATTGGTTTTCAAAAATTCAGGGGGTTCCGGCTTACAATCCCCTTTACACGGGTTTTGAGATTTTGGAGGCTGTTCTCTTCCTATTTTCAACACCTGGACACTGTCTGCGTTGGTGTCAGAAGATGTTAAAGGAATAAGTGCCTGCGCATTCGCAGTTGCTTGTTGGAGAAACTGATAAAATGCGCCACCTTCAAGATAAAAGTGCATTACGTCCCCAGACACACCACCGAGGAAATCAATCGCACCCCATTTCAGGCGCCGTTTTTTTTCATCTGCAGAAATCGTAAGGGCCTCAACAATTGGCTTAGGGATGTCCAGAAAACCTTTTGCCGGGTCTCGCCGCTTGGCGTCGCCTCCCGAAAAGGGTCTATCTGCATATTCCCCATCGCTTTTTTGGATTGTTGGTGCTCGTTTGCCGTCTAAAACCCCGCCGAGAATCAGGTAATCCTGCTTCATTATACTGATCCATTGATCGGGGTCCGGCTTAACAAAATGCTGCGGAATATTCAGCCATTCTACTTGGACAAAAAGCTTCAGCAGTGATCTGTCCCTCATAAATTGGAAATACCTGACCATTGCTTTACTTTCATCTTGAAGATGGTCATACGCGTCACTAATGGATTTGAAGCCACTAGGACTGATTCCTTGCGTTATCATTTCTCCCAGATCAGAACGATCTTTTCCTAAAATAAACCAGGCAATACGGTCATAGACCTGCCGAAGCTGCCGATCCAAATCCACCTCACCAGCTTCGTGCAACACGTAGGGATTGCTATCGTAGTTAATATCAATAGCCAGCCCCCAGCGATGTCCGCCGCTTTCAAGGCCTCCTCCACCAATCTTATAGATACCCCAATCGCTTGCCTTGTCCGAGAGCCCTTTATCGCGCAATGCCTTTTCAGCCTGTGTCAGCTGCATCTGGAGTTCCGGATGAATGTTGTCTCCAATCGCAAGACCGAGGAAGTGTCCCGCTATGAGCTGATTTTTGTAGAAGTCGTCGTAGTTCGAGTATGAAGTCCCAAGAAGCGGGTTGAGTTGAACCACGATCTCGTCTTTGGTGGGCTTCCGTCGCGTCGGTGCCGCTTGCAAAGATCCGTTCGGTAACAATGTGTCACCATCGGGAACACCGACAACCCGCTCCTGAACCAGCTCTGTAAAGACCTGCACAGGGAGCAGAAGCATAACCAAAAGCATGACAAGGGCACTGCAGCGCATTCCGGGTGCAAGTCCCTTACAGGGAAGCTGCTTTTCTTACTCGCATAATTGTTTGCCGAATCATTCTCGTCAGGCCCCTATCCAGTGTTTTGCCTGACTCAGCTCATTATATGGAAAAACCTTGATCTCAGCGGATACAAAATGCGCTCCCAGTTTTTCAACCAGAGTGCCAAAGGGAGCGTCTGTGCATAAGGCCACTTTTTTTACATGCTTGTGGTGCCCGTTGACGAATTTTATATGTGCAACAAACGACGCAAAACTATCCCAACCCGGAAACTTGCTTGCGTGGACCAACACACCGTTTAGGTTCCCGGATTCATTAATAAGCGGGTCAACCTGTTGCGCCAATGACTGAAAATCCTGCTTGGCTAAATGTCCTTCTGGTTCCAACAGTACCGTCCGCGTTGCTTGATCTACATCTATTTTCAACATATTGAACTCCCGAATAGAGATTTGGCCATCAAATTCTGCTTATTTTACTGTTATTTCCGTCATAACACCCACCGAAAATTGCCATAGCAGTCACTGACAATTCTAAAAATGTCGGATCAGATTCTGACTTTTACAAGCTTAAGCAGTTCTAATTAACCAGACACTTCTATAGGTTCATCACGTCTTCTATAGGAACTTTTTAGACGGTTTTTCTGAATCGTTCTTCTGGACATTCAAAGCCCATTTACAAAAAAACTGTAGGGTACTCACTTCTAATTATTGATTGTTACCAAGTTATCGCCCTCCAGTTTGCTTACCCTCAATGAGGCAGCTAACATTGATGTCGCCCATTACATTGACAGCTGTACGGCAGCGGTCCAGAAACCAGTCGACGGTAAGCAAAATGGGGATAAATTCTAGCGGCAAGCCGACGGCGTTGAATACCAGAGTCATGGTCACGAGTCCCGCTTCCGGAATGCCGGCCGCGCCGACCGACGCCATAACACTGGTCACTACGACCAGAATTTGCTGTTGCAAGTCGAGATGCATGCCGAGTATTTGTGCTATGAACAGCGCAGCCATGGCTTCGTATAGTGCCGTACCGTCGTTATTAAAATTTGCACCAACCAGGGCACCGAGGCTTGCGGATTTTTCACAGATGCCCACTTGGTCTCGCAGACAGGTAAAGGTTACCGGCATCGTGGCCGTGGAACTTGCGGTGGAGAATGCAGTTATCAATGCGTCGCGGGTTCCTCGCAAGACCGTGAGGGGCTGCACCCAGGAACCAAAACGGATACGGATTAAGTAATAAATTACTTGCAGAATCAGTGCTATGATGACGCTTGCGACGAATAGACCTAACGCCTTGAAGCCGCCAAGTCCTTGCGTTCCGACAATGCTCGCAATGATGCCGAATACCGCAAACGGCACGACAGCGATGATCCAATGCAGAATACGGATCAAGGTCGTGAGCGTTAACTCGGCGAGATCTTCGACCGAACTGATTGCGCGCTCGCGTTGATTGCGCAATGCGAGGCCGAACGCCACGCCGATAAAGATGACACCGATCACTTTGCCATCGTCGCCTAACGGCCCGAATAGGCTCTTCGGAACATTGTCCAAAAACGTGACCAGGGGATTTGGATTCGTGGAATTTTGCGTAGTATTGGCGTGCGTTATGGGCACAGACAGGTCTGCCCCCACGCCAGGCTGGATAATATTGGCAACGCAAAGGCCGATAAAGATAGCGACCAGCGTATTTAGAATCAATAAGCGTGCAAGTTTCAAACTGTCGCGTCCACCGAATTCAGTGGTCATTAGCGTGTGGACAATGGCCGCGAGGATCAGGGCCGGTGCCAAAGCGCCCAGCAACCGCAAGATCAGTTTCCCCGGCAACGAAAGCACCGCAGCATCCAGTCCCCAAGTAGCTCCTACAACTATGCCCAGTAACAACGCCAGCAATATCTGATAATACAGGGGTAACCTGTTCCAGCACGCGATTAATGTCAATGGCATGAGATGAGCCTTGATGGGTAATGATAGCTATCATAAACGTTAGAGCAACAGACAGCCGTACGCAGATATATGTATGATGGATTCGCGCAGCAATCCACAAAAACAAAGACACAGTCACGAGATTTATTTAGGCGTGCCATTTCTGCTTGTTGAAGCTTTTGATCTTCGAATGGCTGGCCAGTTTGATGATGTTTTGTTTGCTGTGAATATAACATCGATTCGGTAAGCTCTAAATTCTGTAGCATCTTTAGAATATCATCTCGATCCGCATGTTCTAGTGCCAGTTCCTTAAACTGCGCTATATAATTGTTGCGGTCGGATGGAATATTTGATTCTTTTTTGGTTTTCATTGTTTACCTTGGTTTTTGAGATTACCTAGATCGGGGCAAGTTCAGTTCATTGGCTACAGCAAGTCTTAAAGGGACAAAGCAGCCCAATAGGACAACTCTGTAAGAAGGTTCCAGCTTTGTCCAAGATGATTTGTCACATTCATGGCGGAAAATTAATGGCTTGTATGATTTAAAATGCGGTAAATACAAGAGTTATGCGCTGAATCAGCCATGTCAACTGAGGTTTAGAAATAACTCAGTTCTGACAGTATCTGTTACCGTTGATCGAGTTCGAAAATTTAATACTTGCCTTAATACCTGCCATTAAAAATGTCCGGCTTCAATCCACTTGCTCAGCATCGGTTTATTTTGACGATTAGGCTATCAAGGATATTGATAATTATCAATTTATTACAAATATATCGCCATGACCAGCGAACCCGGTGCCGCACAAACGATTATGAACTGAAAGTGGCATATCCTTTCTAATAAGCAAATAATGCGAAAATCTGATTCCATTACATAGGGGAGTACAAAGCCATGGCTAAAAACGTAACGCAGAAGCTGATCGAAAGTCACTTGGCCGAAGGCCGCATGATACCCGGTGAAGAGATCGGTTTGAAAATTGATCAAACACTCACCCAGGACGCGACAGGCACTCTGGTCATGCTGGAATTTGAAGCGCTTGGAATTCCGCGCGTACGAACCGAGCTTTCCGCCCAGTATGTGGACCATAACCTCCTGCAGGAAGACTTCAAAAATGCCGACGACCATCTGTTTTTGCGTAGTGCGTGCAAGAAGTTCGGCCTTTGGTATAGTCGTCCCGGCAACGGAGTGAGCCATCCCGTCCATATGGAGCGATTCGGGGTACCGGGAAAAACCTTGTTAGGCTCGGATAGCCATACCTGTGCGGCCGGTTCGCTTGGGATGCTGGCTATCGGTGCGGGTGGACTGGAGGTGGCAATGGCTATGGCGGGGGAGCCGTTTTGCGTGAAAATGCCTAAAATATGGGGTGTTAAACTGGTAGGAGAGCTTTCTGACTGGGTGAGCGCCAAGGACGTGATTCTGGAAATGTTGCGCAGACACGATGTGGACGGCGGGCTTGGCAAGATCATCGAGTATTACGGTCCCGGATTGAAATCACTGGCTGCGATGGACCGGCACGTGATCGCCAACATGGGCGCCGAACTCGGCGCCACCACGACGGTTTTTCCAGCGGATGATGCGGTCAAGGCATTCCTGAAAAGCCAGGGGCGGAAAGGAGCCTTTCGGGAAATTCTCGCGGATGAGGATGCTAAATACGACGAATACGAAGAAATCAACCTGTCTGAACTGGAGCCATTGATTGCGCTGCCCAGCAGTCCGGGTAAGGTAGTGCCTGTGCGCGAGGTCGTGGGCAGGAAAATTTACCAGTCCTATATCGGGTCGTCAGCCAATCCGGGACTGCGGGACTTTGCCATTGCGGCCCTAATCGTCGACGGCAAACAGGTACACGACCGCGTTTCCTTCGACATCAACCCCACGTCCCGGCAGATTTTGGAAAACATGATGGCAATGGGCCTCCTGGGAAAGCTCATCCATGCGGGCGCACGCCTCCATCAGGCGGGTTGCGGCGGCTGTATCGGCATGGGACAAGCGCCGGCTACAGGGCGCATTAGCCTGCGCACCGTTCCCCGGAATTTTTCGGGCCGCTCGGGCACAAGCGATGATCAGGTTTATTTGTGCAGCCCGGAAACCGCCGCTTCTTCGGCCCTGACTGGCGTGATTACCGATCCGCGTACGCTGGGCATGGAATACCCCCGTTTCATGGAGCCCGAGACCGTACTCCTCAATACCGGGATGCTGGTCCCTCCCGTACAGGAAGGCGAACTGTATGATCTGGAGAAAGGTCCCAATATCAAACCTCTGCCAACTTTAGAACCTCTGCCTGACAATCTCGAAGGGCCGGTGCTTTTAAAACTGGGGGACGATATTTCCACGGACGAAATTATGCCGGCCGGGGCCAAGGTGCTGCCTTTTCGCAGTAATATCCCGGCCATCAGCCGGTTTGTTTTCAGCCAGATCGACGAGACCTACTATGAAAGGGCTATGGGCTATCAGCAACAGGGATCAATTATTGTAGGTGGGGCCAATTACGGCCAGGGTTCGAGCCGGGAGCATGCAGCCCTGGCTCCCCGCTATTTAGGCGTTAAGGCGGTGATTGCAAAAGGCTTTGCCAGAATACATTTGCAGAATCTAAGCAACTTCGGCATTCTGCCCTTGATATTTGTCAATCCGGATGATTGGAACAATATTGCTCAAGGCGACAGGCTTTCCATGCCTGATGCGCGCAATGCCATTCAAAAGGGAAAGGAAGTTAGGGTAATCAATCTGACCAAAAACGAGACCTATGAGACCGAACACCGGATGACGCCCAACCAGGTGGAAATGGTGCTGGCAGGTAGCCTGATCAATGTGGTTAAACACAAAGGGTTGAACCGAGCAACAAATTAAGTCATGAAAACAATAATTCAAGGTGCTATTTCAAGACGCACAAGAGGGCACTCACACTGAGCCATAAACCTGGAATCCAAGTGTTTCTCCGGATTAGATCCCAGATAAACCCTTATGCGTCACTCAGTAACCGTGCAAAATCAACGTCACGTAGAGTGACTGTATTTCCGTTTCATGTTGTATTTTGATTAGTAAGATAGCGGCAAAATTGGCTCTATACCCTCAAATTCAGCATTTGGATGATGTTTAATAATTTTTTGAGTAAACTCCTCTATTTTATCTTTTGGAACATCAAGCAGGACTAACAATTCACCATTTTCAAGTGCATTTTCAAATTTTTTCAATTTCGAATTACCAGAATTCATTCCTGCCAGTCCACCCATCAGAGAACCAATCGTTGCACCTGCCATTATGACGCCTAATACTGCTCCTCCGGCAATAACAAAACCGGAATAAGACAAAGCCGTCAAACCTGCTAATAATCCTGTTGTACCACCTAAGACTACTCCCCGCTCCAAAGCCGGAATAAAGTCAGTTTTTTGTAATACAGAAGCCTCAGGCATATCTTCAAGAGGTGTATCCCTTTTGGCTAATATATGTATATGCCGTTCCTTTATTCCTTCACTACGGAGTTCATTAACAATTGCATGGGTTGTTTCAATATCAGGCGCTAAAAAATATATTCTTCTCATCACTTTTCCTAATTAATATTAAAATAAATATCAAGCTATCCTCCTGAATGTGGGAGAACATCTTGCCGCCTGCGGCCAAGTTATAAAATATACATCTTATAGAGTAACCGCTAGTTGCATGTATTTGAGGATAACTGGTTGTTGTGTGACCAACTTGGGTTCGCAGTTTATATCAAAGTTTCAACTTACCTATACGATACCGCCCTCCCCCTTTAAACCCGGTACAGAACGGTAATATACTGATAACCGGTAACTTTTTGCCTTGATTCACTCTTTAATCATGTGCCGCGAGCGGATGATGTTTCACGTCTTCCTGGGTAATCACTTCGGCAATCGTCGGCTCTTCCTTGACAGCGCGTTTGATCGCCAGTTTAGTGGCTTCATAATTCCAGTCCTGGATTTTATTGTTGTCCTGGGCATCCCAGTGAATATAGATACCCACGCAGATAAATACATCGCCAGCTTCTTCTATCGGTATTACACCCTCTTTGACGCTATCGACCACAGCCTTTGCCACACCGCGTTCCGCTGGTCCGAACATTTGGTTTACCTGCTTCTCGTTCTTTATTTCGACTTTGTTGAACAGTACGGTATTAGGCTTAGCCATAAGATTGGGAGCGACCAGCGCCAGTAAGGCATTATCGCCCCGTTTCTGATTGGTCAGCGTGGTACAAAATGCGATTTCTGCGGCGCTACCGCGGGGCCCCATGATCAGGTCAATATGGGCCATTTCATTACCTTCACCTACCAGGGCTTCCCCTACCAGTACTTTATCGATTTTTAGCATTTTCATTTTGGATTCTCCCGTAAAATCCTCAAATCAGATAATCTATTGACAAGTGCCTTACTGCAAAATTCCCTCCTCTTCATGACAACAATCAAACCTTATGGACAGGTTCAATATTATCAATTGCTTGTAAAAAAGGCTGGAGTGTAAAATAGCTTCCATGTTTTTCCACTTTCGACATCGATTTTTCCAGTTAATTGGGATAGTCGTGACTTTAAAAACAACAAGATAAAAACTACTATTGGCAAAAATGAACGCTCTTTATTAGTTAAACTGGCAATTTTCCGCGCTGTGTGACAATCAGGATCGTAGATACTCGCGAAGCCCGGCAATCAAAGTCAACCCCTACCCTGTATTACATTCATCCATGAATACAATGCCCACATCCGCCGAAAATTCCGTCCCCATCATCTACGTGCGCGATGTTAACAAGACATATGCCGGTGGTTTCCAAGCGCTCAAAAAAATCAACCTGGACATAAAACGCGGCGAGATATTCGCCTTGCTCGGACCCAATGGTGCGGGCAAGACGACACTGATTAGCATCATCTGCGGCATTGTCAATGCCACTTCCGGAACCATCATCGCCGACGGTCACGACACCGTGCGAGACTACCGCGCGGCGCGGACAACCATCGGCTTGGTGCCGCAGGAACTGCATACGGATTCGTTTGAGTCGGTCTGGGCCACGCTCAAATTCAGCCGGGGGCTGTTCGGTAAGGCGCCCAATGCAGCCCACCTGGAAAAAGTGCTGCGCGATCTGTCCCTGTGGGACAAACGCAACGTGAAAATCATGACGCTATCCGGCGGCATGAAACGCCGGGTGTTGATTGCCAAGGCGCTCGCGCATGAGCCAACGATATTGTTCCTTGACGAGCCGAGTGCCGGCGTGGATGTGGAATTACGGCACGACATGTGGCGCATGGTGCGCGAGCTTCGTGCGCAGGGCACCACCATCATTCTGACCACCCATTACATCGAGGAAGCCGAAGACATGGCTGATCGCATCGGCGTCATCACAAAAGGTGAACTGATCGTTGTTGAAGATAAAAATGTATTGATGCGCAAGCTCGGTAAAAAGCAGCTCACGCTGACTTTACGTCAGCCCATGACCCGTATTCCGGCCGGACTAAGCGCTTGGCCGTTGGAACTCACCGACGACGGACACGCCCTGGTGTATAGTTTCGACAGCCAGGAAGATGAAACCGGTATTGCCGAGCTATTGCGCGCGCTAGGTGATCACAACATCGAATTCAAAGACTTGCGCTCCAGCGAGAGTTCACTGGAGGACATTTTCGTCAGTCTGGTGCATCAGCCCAAGGAGGCGCTGAAATGAACATCTATGGCATTCGCGCCATTTACCACTTTGAAATGGCGCGCACCTTTCGTACGCTTTGGGAAAGTATTGCCGCACCGGTGCTTACCACCTCGCTGTACTTCATCGTATTTGGCAAAGCCATCGGTTCGCGTATGGGCGACATTGACAGCGTCAGTTACGGCGCCTTCATCATCCCGGGGCTGGTCATGCTGAATTTACTGAACGAAAGCATATCCAATGCTTCTTTTGGCATTTACATGCCCAAGTGGGCGGGCACTATTTATGAGCTGCTATCAGCACCTGTTTCGTGGGTCGAAGTGTTGATTGGTTATGTGGGCGCGGCGGCGACCAAGTCCGTGATCTTGGGTCTGCTCATTCTGGGCACCGCCCGCATTTTCGTGCCTTACGAGATCGCCCATCCTTTGTGGATGACCGCCTTTCTCTTGCTCACGGCTGTTACTTTCAGTCTATTTGGCTTTATTATCGGCTTGTGGGCCGATAATTTTCAGAAACTGCAGGTAGTTCCAATGTTGATCGTTACCCCGCTCACATTCCTGGGCGGCGCGTTCTATTCGATCACTATGTTACCCCCATTGTGGCAGAAGATCACCCTGTTCAATCCGGTGGTGTATTTGATCAGTGGCTTTCGCTGGAGCTTCTACGGCGTTGCCGATGTGCATATCGCCATGAGTATTGGCATGACGTTTGGCTTTCTCATCATCTGCCTGACTTTTGTCTGGTGGGTGTTCAAGACCGGGTACAAGATTA
>JBAQEN010000113.1:0-2426 GCA_049286765.1 Methylococcaceae bacterium | reverse complement strand
GGGCAAGGTTGCTCCATCCTCAATGGCGCGCTTAAAGTCATAAACTGAGATATAGTCGCCAAAGATATTCCGGGTCAACTCCAGTTCGTCTTTAATAATTGGAGTCCCGGTAAAACCAAGATACGACGCGTTGGGGATGCCTTTAAAACGCATGTTGCCGGCAAAAAAATCGCCGCCCTGGGTGCGGTGTGCCTCATCGGAAATCACAATGATATTGCGGCGGCCGGTAATCAGTGGATATTCAGTTTCTTTTTTAGGATCGTACGAAAACTTGTGAATCAACGTGAATACATAGCGATGATTTTCCGCCAGCAACTGGCGCAAATGCTCCCGGCTTTTAGCCCTAATATTGTCTTCGGTCACGGCTCCGACACCACTAAATGTATCGTAAAGTTGGCTCTCCAATTCAGCTCTATCCACCACCAATAAAAAGGTATAGCTGCCGCCAAATTTACGCAGAATTTTCTGACAGATAAACACCATGGAATAGGATTTTCCAGAGCCTTGGGTATGCCAGAACACTCCCAGCTTGCCTTTCAGCGTTTCGATATTGGCGGACTGATCGACAACCTTGTTCACGCCAATATACTGATGGTTTTTAGCCATGATTTTGGTAATTTCCGAACCTTCGCCATCGAACAGCAAAAAATTCTCGAATAAATCTAGCAAACGATGTGGCGCACAAGTACCGCGCAATAAGGTATCCAGGCTAACCAGGCCTTCGTCGTCCTCTTCGATCCGCTTCCATTCCATAAAAAACTTATACGGACTGGTCAGAGTACCAACGCGGCTTTCGGTGCCATTACTCAAAATGATGAATGCATTGCAATGCAGAATTTCGGGATTAGATTCTTTGTAACTGCTCAGGTTGTTATCAAACGCATGCCGCAAATCCGTATGGTGGGCTTTCAGCTCAAAAAACACCAGAGGAATGCCATTCACAAACCCCATCACATCCGGACGACAGTTATACAATTTACCCACAACCTCAAATTGTCTGACCGCCAGAAAATGATTGTTCGCCGGCTCGTCGAAATCAAACACTTTGAGGCGTTTCTTCCGCAATACGCCTTTGTCATCCTGATAGCTAACTGGAACGCCTTTGACTAGCAGATCCTGCTTATCCTTGTTAATTGCCGCCAGATGTTTGTCTGCCGCCGACTCTTTCAATGCATCAACTGCCTGTTGATACGCAGTTTCCGGCAAATTGGGATTCATTGCCCGCAGAGCCTGCAATACATAACGCACCAGAATCACCTCGGATTTATTGAAACGCCCCAGTAAGCCATTGCTACGATCAGCTTGAGTTGCCAGTGATTCTTTTTGCCAAGCGGTTAACACCGTCCAGCCTAAATCTTCCAGGACTTCCTGTGTTGCGGCTTCAACCAAACCATCTTCCGAGTATTCGTAGCTCATAGAGTTAAATAATATCTTTTTGATAATTAATATATTTTTTGACTTTTCCGAATTACAGTTAAATAAAGACTATCACTTGATACCATCATTTAACGCTTGGAATAACTTGTACATTGCCTGCCAAAAAAGCTTTGTCATAAGTAATAATTGGCACAGATTCAAGTTCGGCTTGAGCCATTAGCATCCGGTCGAATGGGTCGCGGTGGTCAATTACCAAGCTTCCGGCTTTTAGCGCGTGCTGCGTAGAAATAGCTAATTCCACAAAGCCCATTTTCTGTAGAAAACCCTGATAATCAGACAATAACGGCTCGGCTTCGGGTAACTTGCCTATCCGGTATTTCGTGGCGATCTCCCATGCAGTTGCGCTGCTTACCAAAATTCTATGCGCGGGGTCGCTGATAATATCGCGGCTTACGGTACAAAGCTTGGGATCGTTAAATAACCACCACAGCAATACATGGGTATCGATTAAATAGCTCATTCCCATGCGTCCAATTCGGCATCAGGAAGCGGCTCAAAAAAGGCATCGCCCAGTTTTCCGGCTAATAAACCGGGTTGGCGTCTTTGCGGAGGCTCCTTCTTTAAGCCCAGTCTGAAATAATGAATCAAGTCATAGATCTCTGCTAATTTGTCTTCAGGAATATCCTGCAATTCCTGCATGATTTGTTCTTGTAGCATGGTTGCATCTCCGTGGTAAATGTAAATCAGCTGCTATGCGGCTTGCGGCTCTTGCTCAGGGCTTGATGATGTGTTGCTGAATGGCTCCGGCAAGACTAACTGCTCAACATCAATCATGCCGGTCATCAGGCGGGGTAACAGGATGTCGCGTGCTTCTTTTAAGAGCTGATTTTGATTTCTGAAGTTTTTTATGAGATCAAAGTTTTTAGAAACAAAATCCTCAAATAGCTGTGCGGTTTTAATACCGGGAAGTACTATTTCGCAGTCCTTTAGAAATTTAAAATGCCTTGCATAATGATAGTTAGACAAGTCGACTGCCATCAAAGAAAAAT
>JBAQEN010000112.1:0-3863 GCA_049286765.1 Methylococcaceae bacterium | reverse complement strand
GAATAGCCAATGGTGGGCAACGTTATTTTGCCAGCCTTTTATCGCTAAGACGGTGGAAAAAAGCCTGTCCACCCTATATGACTAGCAGTGCGAGCGCCCCATTGAGGCGCTCATTCAATAACCTCCGGTTTTGCCAGGGGTCTTATAATGACAACTCTGTTAAAAGGTGAGTGAAATGAAGCGAAAGACACAACTACTGATCGCACGGGTTCCGGATACTACGAGGCCGCTTATGCACGCGCAGTCAATGTTGCTGGTTCGCCGTCTTTGTTTTGCTTTTGGCTGAAATTCCAAGCGCCGCCGGAAACTCAATGGTCAGGTTTTTAGCGGCGATGCCCCGATTGCTTACTCGACAAATTTGGAGAAAACCCTATGCCGTTCAAAATGACACCCTTTATTTTTTGGTCAGGCGTTTATAATGCTGGACTAGCTTTGACCTTAACGTGTCCACCTTTTTATCGAGGACTAGGCTTGAATGTTCCGGCGCCTTTATGGGGTTGGTTGATCGCTGGTTTTTTAGCCTTCACCAGTGTGGCGTTGATTCTGGCATCGCGGGATTTGCATCGTCGCGCTTCTTTCGTGTATTGGGAATCGATACTTCGCTACATCGCTGCGTTGTTGCTCATTCCCGCCGGTTTTTTCGGCGATCTGGGCTTGATTGCCGTACCGTTGGGTTTGGGTGACCTTGCCATTGGTCTGGTCTATATGCTTGGCCTGCCCAAGGAATTGGGCGTATCCCATGGCGCCCTGCTTTGCGACCGCCTTGACTGAATCCAATCACAAATACAAAACTACTAATAACTCCATACTCAATAAAGGAAAATTTATGAAAGATAAAAGACATTGGCTGATCTTCGGTTCTACCGCATTGGTTACCGCTTCGCTGCTATCGGGATGCTCCAGTTCTGGAAGTAAGGAGCCCCCGGCGCAATCCTCGGCGATAGCGCCCCCTATATCTGTTGCACAGGATAAAGCGGCTAAAACCCAGGCGAAGGACAGGCCTGGTAGGCTTGAAGGCGAGCTAGTGGTCGTCACCGCAAAAGTGAAGGCCATCGACAAGAAAAACAGGGTGGTTACCCTGAAATCTCCCGACGGCAAAGAGGCCAAGGTGAAATGCGGGCCTGAGGTCCGTAATTTTGCCCAGATTCACGTCGGAGACGAGGTCAAGACAACACTCCTGGAAACTGTCGAACTGTTCGTGACCGGTGAGGAGAAACCCTCGGCGGAACGCGCAATGGAAGTCGAGCGCGCGCCCTTGGGCAGCAAGCCGGGTTTTACGGCAATTGACACGGTCGAAGTAAAAGCTTCCGTTGTTGCCATCGATTACCAGACCCGGTATGTGACGCTGAAAGGTCCTGAGGGCAAAGTTATAAAGGTGAAAGCCGGGCCTGAAGTCAAACGCCTCAACGAAGTCAAAACGGGAGACACGGTGGTGGCACGCCTGACGCGAGCTGTTTCCATCGAGGTTAGCAAGCCCGCTAAAAACTGATTTCACTGCTGTCCGGTTTTCATAGATTCCCAATCCGGAAATTGGGAATCTATGATTATGAAATTTTAGACTTGAATAGGGGGAAAGGAAGGTTTTCAGCTTCCACATTACTGCATGTAACGGCGGTTCAACTTTTTGGACCGGTAAATGGAGGATGCTTTGCATAAGATCATCAACATCCGCCGCATTGAGGGCTTCAGTTTCGTTGGGTTAGGCGTAACCCAATTCACCGGGCGGCAAGCGTTGGGCTGCGTGTTGCATCGCCCAACGAGTTGCCTTAAGTCAGGCATGAATGGAGTCCAGTACTTGATTTGAACGATTTAAAAGTAAAAGTCCAAATTAAGGTGTTGGACTTCAACAGATAAACGAATAGAGGTCAACATGAAGCTATTATCCAGCCAACGCCTAACATTTTATTGCTACCGAAGTATTCTGTGGTTGCTGTTTTTATCATTTGCAGCAGTAGCTAACGCCCGCTCCACGGACCCATTGCCGTCCTGGAACAACGGCGCAGCCAAATCGGCGATTGTGCAGTTTGTAAAAGACGTGACCAGGAAAGGCGGACCCGATTTTGTCCCGCCCGCCGAACGCATCGCTGCCTTCGATAACGATGGCACCTTGTGGTGCGAGCAGCCGATGTATGTCCAACTGGCTTTTGCCCTCGACCGTGTGAAAGCGGTAGCGCCGGAGCATCCCGAGTGGAAAGACATCGAGCCGTTTAAATCCGTGCTTGCAAACGATATGAAGGGAGTCATGGCGAGTGGAGAAAAGGGGTTAGCTGAAATGATAATGGCCACGCATGCGGGCATGACCGTCGAAGAATTCAATCAAATTTCGAAATACTGGCTGGCACTATCAAAGCATCCGAAATTTAAGCGACCTTACATAGAGCTGGTGTATCAACCGATGCTGGAACTGCTTCGCTTTCTTCGCGCTAATGGCTTCAAGACCTATATTGTCTCCGGTGGCGGTGTTGAATTCATGCGTCCATGGACTGAAAAAGTCTATGGCGTTCCACCCGAGCAGGTTATCGGCAGCAGCATCAAAATAAAATATGAACTGATTGACGGCAAGCCAGTTTTGATGCGTTTGCCAGAGATCGATTTTGTTGATGACAAGGATGGCAAACCTGTAGCCATTCAAAAATTCATCGGCCGCAGGCCGATTGCTGCATTCGGCAACTCTGATGGCGATTATCAAATGCTTCTGTGGACGACAGCGAATAATGGCCTGCATTTTGCGCTTCTCGTCCACCACACCGATGCCGGACGCGAATATGCCTATGACCGTGATTCAGCCGTTGGCCGTCTTGATAAGGCACTTGACGAGGCTAAACAAAAGAGCTGGACGGTTGTAGACATGAAAAAAGACTGGAAACGGGTTTTTCCTTTCGAGAAACCCTAATTAACCCTAACCAATTATCCCACCGAAACTGCGCGAAAATCCGCGCAGATTCGTTAATTAAAGCTATTAAGACATTATGAGCAAACTATCCGAAAAAATAAAAGAGGAGTTCTATGCAATGCTCCCTCCTACCATTTTTTTCTTCATTGCCTTGCACCTTGTTGCATTCATCCGCATCCTGATGTTGAAGGGAACAGGGATCGCGTTCAGCTCGTCGTTATCGATAACGGTGGCAGCACTGGTTCTGGGCAAGTCGGTGGTGATCGCGGACTTGCTGCCAATCATCAATCGCTACCCCGGCAAGCCGTTGGCGTATAGCGTCGCCTGGAAGACCACTCTCTACGTTCTGGTAGCCATGCTCGTCCACTACCTGGAGCGTCTCGCCGACTTCTGGCGAGAGGCAGGAAGTTTCATCGCTGGTAACGAGAAGTTGCTCGCGGAGATCGTGTGGCCGCATTTCTGGGCCATCCAGATCATCCTTTTGATGCTGGTATCGATATACTGTACGATGAGCGAACTCGCTCGCGTGATTGGCGGTGACAAGATGCGACGCTTGTTCTTTGGGCCGACGCCATTGCCCGTCATGGATGATGAGCGTAAGCGTAGTGATGACGAATAGCGTGGTGAATAGCAGTAAACAGTGACCGAGAAAAAAGAAAACAATAGATCGATTTTTTAAACCTGGAGTAAGCAATTGAAAATAGATAGTCAAAAAACTAAAAAGAATTCTGCGGACTTGGCACTTATGTTATGCGTTATTGCTACGCTTTCTGGGTGTTCGGCTGTTCAGTCGGGAAGCAAAGGTGCGAAGGAGTTGGTGGTTGAACCGGCGCCTAACGCCGGTTTTATTGAGCAGCCTGATCGACAGGTTAAACGAGTGGATTTACCGTTTCAGAAGGTCTGGATCAAGCCCGGTTTCGACGCAAATAATTACAAGGAATTGGTTGTAGCCCCCGTCAACACCCAGTAC
>JBAQEN010000111.1:0-3557 GCA_049286765.1 Methylococcaceae bacterium | reverse complement strand
GCGCAACTCAAAACAAGTTGTAACATTTAATAAATTCATAGGCACAGCCGAAGTGTTCCACGCCCACAGGACGTGGTTATCTTAGTTTTAATATACTCCGGCTCACATTATCTGCAAATGAGCTTGCATTTATCCGTGCCGGCTTGCATTTCATTTCCGTGGGCTCATTTTAATTGCAACTGTTGGATGAACTCTATTTCGTCTCATTAGGGTCTAGGCTTTCAAGTTGAAATGCATCAAAATTCTAAATCGAACCCCATTGATACACAAAGTTGTCTCAATGGCAGCGTCCCGTATGGGTACACCAAAATGGTACACTGGCGGAAATCGATCAAGAAGAATTAGTCGCTAGTTTCCAGTAAACGGCTGGTCAACCTTAAAGCAGCCATTCAGCTACCGTCATTGATTGACAGCCAACGGCCAAAAGCGGGCATTGGATTTGTGTGGATGCTGACGAGCGAGGCCAGAATGCATATCGCTTGCGATTTATGGGCCGCACGCTGTTTGGCCCATCTTGCATGTCTGATTTTCGCTCTGATTAACCCAGCATATCTTTATTCGCATAGAGTTGAAATTGATTACAATATTTGGGGGACCGTAAGGATTGCTTCGTAAATGAGTAACATCTGGAATTAAATCCCATAAGGAAAACGAGCGTTTATCTTGTGTTCAAAAAATCGTCAAAATAAGGCAAAAAATCTACCAGAAAACTCATTGAGAAAAACTACGCAATGTTGCCAACTCTACTTTATCTTTTCTGGCACATTGATTTGAGGCGTATTGGTTCATAAAAAATAAACTAATAACTAAAAACTAATTCAATGTGTTGAGTAATGTGTTACTCATTTACGAAGCAATCCTTACGGTTGCCCTATTTCACACATAGCCCAAACTATTCGGTTTCAATTAATGCGCTAACTTTGTTAAGTGCCAACTTCCATTCCCTTTCAATAAGGGCATAAAGGTCTTGTTCTAGCTTTTGTGTACGAACTTCATTAAACCAATCTTTATTATGCTGAACAACACTATTCCTGTAGCCTCGACCATATTCTGCTTCACAGTTAGACCATAGCGATGTGGCATACCCTGATGCCAATTCATTGCTAAAATAATCCTTGCCTGTCAATTCAACTTTTTCGAGTAGCTCATTAAAAGCAGAAGAAAGTGCTTTTTCGGCTTGTTTAATAAAATCTTGAGCATCGGTATATTCTGCGTTTCCACTTAAAGTCCGGCAATAATCTTTAAACTTTGAAATATTGCTCATAAGTAACTTATTAGCAAGCAAACGAGAGCCATAGCTTAGGTGATGACAGTAATCTAAATTATCCCATCTACCTTTACGCCAAATAGTTGCCCTGACGGTACTCGGATGAGCCAGATTCATTGCATTTATAAGATCGTCTTGCACATTAACATTAGGTTTAGGTAACGTTTTATGCTGTCTTACCCAACTTTCAATTAACTTTCCAGCACTACGAATAACTTCTTGAACTTGCTCTTGTTCATGATTCGCCAATAATCTTTCGGTGTCTTCGATGGTTTCATTTAGCTGTAAACGGAATGAATCACGAACCACAGTCAAACGATGATTTAGAAAGTTTCGCAATTCTATTACGTTATCCTGATAAGAGTTAAAAAAATGAACCGGTAATTGACGTAATGCTAAAGGTTCTAAGGTATCCGCCACCTGTTCGGCTTTTAGTTCATAACCTTCTTCAACGGATTCAACCAGCTCCCCTGATGATTCATCTTTTGCTTTAAGAGCTTCACCTGTATGTGGCAGAACCAGCAAAGATGAATTAAGTTCCAATGTTTGAACATTGACATTTTTTGCACGCTGAAGGAGTAGATAAGGATTTGTACCAGGTGCATCATTAAAACTAGAGCAAAGAACGGAAATTGTATGTAAGTCGTGCAAATGTCCTTCTAAATCAGGTCTAGCGGCAGTTGCATTAGGGTCAATACCCTTAGTATCGATAATACGCACAGAGCATTCTTTATGGTTTAACAATGGGAACGGTACAACTACTTCAATGCGTTTAGGTAAAGTAAAATCAGGATGACGACCGTTGTTGATTTTTGTAAAAGTATCCTTTAGCCATACGAAAGGCGGCTTTCCTAAACTGCTGTGATACAGCACACTCCTACTATCCCTTTTGTGTAGCTCCATTCTCGCCATGATTTCAATAATTAAATCACGCTCTTCGGTAAATTGTTGCGCTAATTCTTTACCTTTATCGGTATTAATCTTTTTACCATCGGTTTGTTTTTCAGAGCTTCTTATTAAACCTGACATATTGCGTAACGCGCGTTGTATTTCATGAGAAATACTTTGAGGATTGTCATTCGTCTCATCTTTATCAACAGTTTTTTTGGTATTCATTGCACTTAATAAGAGTGCGGCAAAATCGCGTATATCAGCACGAATTTCTTCGTCTGTCCGCGGCTCAATTCTTATTTCATACTCTGCACCCGTTATTACATGTACCTCACAAACAGTGGTACGCCCTGGACCGACTTCCATAACAGCATCAAAATTTCCATTAGGGTTGGGCATTGTTAAATTAGTAAGTTGACAAATAGCGGTTGATTTACCGACACCAATCGTACCGATGAATGCGATTTGATGTTCACGTTTTAATAATTGCTTGGCTAAATTTTCAATATGTTCTATGTATGCTTCCAAACGACGCTGAAAAGATTGTTTAATTTCTGGTTGTTCGCTTAACGCAAAAAGTTTTTGTGTAGCTTGTTCAGCATTCCAAAGAATATCTTGGTCAGGATGACTTAAAGGAGGCCTTGGCAATATGGACCACTGACGCTGTAGCATTTCCGATAGACGCAATGCCTCTGGCGTATTAATGCCTTCTACAATCGTTTGCAGCTCATCAGGTGATAACGAACGTTCTCCTACTTCAATACGTGAGAGCATCGCGGGACTCCATGTTATTTTTTTTGCTAATTCTGCTTGCTTGATACCAGCGTGCTCTCTAATTTGACTAAGAAAATGGCCAATTTCTATTGGGCTTATATCGTATTTTGTGTTCATGCCGACCTCACTATGAAATTAATTTGTTTATGAAACGTTTCATATACTACTCATAAACAATTATGATGTCAATCACAAGGGTGTAACTACAATCATAGATAACGTTTAATATGATCCAATGGCTGCTTTGGGTCCAGGCTGTGTCAAAACGTTAGGCTTATTTTGAAAGTGGTCTAAAGACAGAGTTTGTATCAAGTCTTACGATACAAAATGGAGAAATAATTCAGAAATTCCGGAAAATATAAACGCTAAGTGGAATAAAAATTCAGCCCGACCCTAATTTTCTGTGTTTTGACACAGCCTGGGTCGTTGACTGTCAATCAATGGCGGTCGCTGAATGATTGCTTTATGATCGTATGCTGCAATTGGGCGAGCCCACACGGTAGCAATATTTCCGCGACTGAGGACAGTTTGGATCGCATATTCATTTGCATTTAAAGTTAGTCCACGGAAATGGAATGCGAGCCGAAGTGGATAAATGCAAGCTCATTTGCAGATAATGTGAGCC
>JBAQEN010000110.1:0-5415 GCA_049286765.1 Methylococcaceae bacterium | reverse complement strand
CCTATTGTCTGGGCTGCCACTCTGCAAAACATATGCGTTACTTGCGTATTGCAATTGATGTTGGTGTAGATCAAAAGAAAATGTTAAAGGATATTGCTCCTGAAGGAGCAAGCATCTATGATCAGCTCAACAGTGCAATGAACAAGCATGATGCGGAAAAATGGTTTGGTACGCAACCGCCCGACTTGTCGTTAATTGCAAGATCGCGCGGCGCGGATTGGCTGTACAGCTATTTGAAAAGCTATTATATTGATCCAGGCAGTCCTTTAGGGGTAAACAACACGGTTTTTGAAGATACCGCCATGCCCAATCCACTTTGGCAATTGCAAGGAGAACAGCATGCAGAGACTAGAAAAACCATATGGGGTGAATATAAAAAGTTAGTTATTGAAGAACCCGGTACCTTATCAGAAAAGGAATTTGATCTTTTTGTCAATGACTTGGTTAACTTTCTTGTTTATGTCGGTGAGCCCGTACAGATAGAAAGACAAAGTATGGGTAAATATGTGATTTTTTTCTTAATTATGTTCTTGGTAATTGCTTATTTGTTGAAAAAAGAATATTGGAAGGATGTTCATTAATTGCTAGTATCTATAAACAGGGACGTTTTTGTACTGAATTCGAAAATAATGCTATCAATCAACCACAGGCCTTTTATGCTACAATAGCCTTTTTTACCGCTTTACACACGTCCAAAGAGGTTGTTATTCGTGGCCAATATTATTACTCGTAAATCTGTAATGACGCTTTTTTCATCTCCTACGTGCGCGATCAGCCATTGCGCACGCTTTGTTTTACACGAGAAAGGGGTTGCAGCAGATGTGGAATATTATGACCCGACTGATCCTCCTGAAGATTTACTGGAGCTTAATCCTACAGGTATATCGCCAACACTGATAGAACGTGATTTGGTTCTTTATGATTCGCGCATCATCATGGAATACTTGGATGAGCGTTTTCCGCATCCGCCTTTGCACCAAATGGACCCTGTTTCGCGCGCAAATGCCAGAATGCTGATTAAACGCATTGATCAGGACTGGTACCAATTACTGGATGAAATATTATTTTCAGGTGAGAAAAAATCAGCCCGCGCCAAGAAAATGCTTAGAGAAGGTATATTATCTGCGGCTCCTATTTTTGCAGCCAGACCTTATTTTATGAGTGATGAGTTTTCGCTGATTGATTGTGCTATTGCGCCCTTATTATGGCGATTGCCTAGTATTGGTATTGATGTATCTACGCCGAATGACGTTATTAACAATTATGCCCAGCGTATTTTTAGAAGACCTGCATTTAAGAGAAGTCTCAGTGAAGAAGAAAAGGAAATGGCAGACATACTAAAATGACCCCACTTAAGCCCTATTTAATTCGTTCAATTTATGAATGGATAGTCGATAATAATCTAACGCCTTATCTTTTGGTCGATGCAGAGAACAGTAATGCCATTTTGCCGCATCAATTTGTCGAAGACGGCAGGATAGTGTTAAATGTAAGGCCTGAAGCCATACAAGAGCTTTCTCTTGGCAACGAAGAAATTCAGTTCAATGCGCGCTTTAGCGGAAAACCCATGCATATTGTCACACCTGTAGCCGCAGTAATGGCAATTTATGCTAAAGAAAACGGCAAGGGTATGATCTTCGACCAGGAAGATGCAGAGTCAGATGAAACGCCTCCACCAGAAAATAAGCCGCCGGGCAAGCCCACACTACGCGTTGTAAAATAACCCTGAATCTTTTGTTGATGCCGGGTGCAATCCAACGTAAGAAAGTTAGCCAATAGGCCTTACATTTTTTCGCCACGTAGGGCAAGAAAATTTCAGCGTAAGTTACACAAGAAATCGGGTAACTTCCTGTCGCACAGAAGAGTAGAATACTGACTGGCGTACATGTTGTTTTTCCGGCGAGTCGACAATACTTTGTTTCATTCGCCACTGCTGTCAGGGTATTCTGGCCTAATCCGGTGGCGGTCATTCACGTTCCGCTTGTTTCAGCAAATTCCGTTAGAGTTCTATTTAATGTCCGGCCTGTTTTTTCGCTCATGTTTGGTTATCCTGTCCGTAAGCCCGTTCCAACTCGCACAGATGATGTGCATTACACCTGCGTGCAAGCTCGAATTGTATTGTTAATACGGCTTCAATGATTATGACAAAGAATACCGTTAAACAGGGGTTGTACACCTTTATGATTCATCCCTATTTCAGAACGAACAAAGCCGTTTTTAACAATTGAAAAATCCTTCAAAACCGATACCCTTAAATAAGGGAAATATTGCTATTGCATCAACTGCATGATAGTCAAATCTGAGCTGCAAAATATTTGAATCCATACCAATAGAAATAATGAAAAAAATTCCTATCGGCATTAGCAGTTGTTTACTCGGCGAAAAGGTGCGTTTTGATGGCAGTCACAAACGCGATGCCTACATTGTTGGCACGCTCAGTGAATATTTTGAATTTCATCCTTTCTGCCCGGAAGTGGCTATTGGTTTAGGCATACCCCGGCCTACCATTCATCTGGTAAAAATCGACAATGCCATACGCTGTGTCGCCATTAAAGATCCAAAACTGGATGTGACAGACCGTTTGCGCGATTATGCGGAGCAGGAAAAAGGCAGACATGCCGGGTTATGCGGTTATATTTTAAAAAAGGATTCACCCAGTTGTGGTATGGAGCGTGTCAAGGTTTACGCGGGTAACCAGCCGCACCGGAATGGTTTCGGTATTTACGCCCAGGAGATGATGCGTAATAATCCGCTGCTGCCGATTGAAGAAGAAGGCCGTCTGGGCGATCCTGGATTACGCGAAAATTTTATCCAGCGTGTTTATGTGCTCTATCGTTGGAAACAGATGTTGGCGGAAGGTTTTTCAGCCCAGAGCCTGACTCGTTTTCATGCCCGACACAAACTGATCATTATGAGTCATGCCGATTATCGTGAGTTGGGGCAATTATTAGCAGGTTTAACCAAAGATAATCTGTTGGAGGTTGCTGAAAAATATAATTTACAGCTGATGAATACACTTAAAACGATGGTTAGTCGCAGCAACCATGTTAATGTGTTGCAACATATTCAGGGTTACTTGAAAAAAGAGTTAAGCGCCGATGACAAGGCAGAGTTATGCGAAATTATCGAGCGTTATCGTGGTGGTGAAATACCGCTGATTGTACCATTGACATTGCTTAAACATCATTTCCGCAAATCCCCCGATGCTTATATAGAAGAATCTTATTACATGTCGCCTTACCCGCAGGAATTGCAACTCATCAATCAATTGTAAGCGCATGGCAAAAATTTTAATTATTGGCTGCGGCGCTATAGGGACGCAACTGCTGCATGTTCTTTCAGCTAATGGTCACAAGGTAACCGGACTGAAACGAAATCCACCTAAAACAGATACTGTTAAAGTTAATTATTTCGCAGCAGATATAACTTCAGCTGCCGACCTTAAAGACTTGCCTACAGATTTCGATACCTTGTATTTTATTGTTTCGCCTGACGGCCGTAGTAAAGAAAGCTATCGTGATATTTATGAATCAGGATTGAATAATCTGCTCAATAGATTTTCTCGAGCTGGTTCCAATCCGCACTGGATTTTTGTGTCTTCAACGAGTGTCTATGGCCAATCTCAAGGTGAATGGGTTGATGAAGATTCCGTTGCGCAGCCGAATAATGTCACCAGTCAACTCATCCGGCGGGCGGAACAAAAACTGATGGATTTAGACGCCGATAATATCGTCGTACGCTTTTCCGGCATTTATGGACCAGGCCGTGAGTACCTGTTAAGAATGGCTATGCAGTCACCTGCTATACAGAAAAATCCGCCTTATTTCACTAACCGCATTCATCAGCAGGATTGTATCGGTGTGTTGGCATTTTTACTGGAACGCCGCCTGGCGGGTGTTGCTTTGGAACAATGCTATTTAGCCAGTGATGATGATCCTGCTCCTCTATGGGAAGTCATGTGGTGGTTGGCTGAACATCTGAAATGTCAACCACCGACGATTAAGAGTGTCGACAAGGATTGTGAGATGAATAAGCATTGTAATAACCAACGATTAAAATCCTTAGGTTATAAATTTAGCTATCCCAGCTTTAAAGACGGCTATCTTGAGTTAATTAACTCAGAAACCGTTTGAAAAGTTCATATAGGAAACTTGAGAGAGCCTAGTTTTGCATCTATTTTGCTAGGTTCTAAAAAAACTGGAGTAAAGACTTAACAATAGTGCTTTGCAGAAATACTTTTCAGACAGCTTCTTAGCACATCAATCACGAATGATATGTTTTCCTTCGTTTAGCGCATACGTTTGCCGGTGTCGACGATCACCTGACCAAGCTGTTTGGTTTAGATAAATTGTTTGTCCGGATCCGGGCAGCAATGCGTCATTCTACAAGCAGTCCGGCGGAGGATCAGAGTGTAGTTTTTGCTACTGGAGCGCTGTAAGTCGATTTACTGAAGTGACAGTTCTTTGTCGGCGATAAAGAAGTTCATCTTACGCCGATTCAGTACCGGCTATTGTCCATGTCGACAAGGTATTGAAGCATCAAAACCTGCTCAAGGAAGTCTGGGGCGTCCTACAAAGATAATTCACATTATCTGTGGACTTACCTGGATTAGTTCGGACAGAAACTGGAAACCGAATCTAACTTAGCTGCAGTACTTCGCAACGTGCTTGGAATAAGCTCGCCCAGTGCGGCAATAAGCGATAGCATTAGCGTAAAAAGAACCAGGCACTTTTAATAAAACCAACTGTTACCGGCATATTCATAAGAACTAGAACAGCAAATGCAAGAGTAATATAGGCGCTTGTCGGAAAAAACAAATGGCAGTATGCAGCGATTGAAGCCCTTATACTTTCGTACGGAGGCATCAGTTACATTGTCGACTCTTTGCTTGTTCACTGTGCTGGTAACAGACTTAACTCGTCAATGTGTTTGGATCGGCGCTTTCCAGACCAAGAAACAGGAAAAGGTACCAGCATTACACTCTGACAGTCTGGTCATGCTGGGGTGATGTACCTGAATCATTGATAACAACTGGCTGATGGGTGACCCTGAACGCCTAAATCTTAATCATCACATACCTAGGGAAAGAAAAATGAAAGATCAACCATTCACTTTTGACCAGATTCATATTGAAGTTGCCCGTAACGCCACAGATGATTTTAATTTATTTCATGATAAGCATAAATGGTTGCAAATTACTCATAACCCGTTCAAAGGCCCTATCGTTCTGGGCTATCAGCTAAACACCCTGATCGAGTATCAAATGCGCCTCTACAGAGAAGCGCATCATGAAAACCGTATCATTGCCGAAAACAATCTGCGTTTCAGTAATTACCAGATTACTTTTGTTAACGCTGTTCGCCCCCGGATACCTGTTTATCTGGACATTAAAAAGACACTGATCAAAACCATTCC
>JBAQEN010000109.1:0-1650 GCA_049286765.1 Methylococcaceae bacterium | reverse complement strand
GTTCAGCATGGTGTAACCAGGTGCTGGAAAACGAGCTAAAGTAAGCATAATCCGGGGCAAAAAGCTCATCTGCCTGCGCGTAATCTTCAGTTTGTACTAACCAGCAATCTGTACACACGAGTACGCGCAACGGATAATAGCTTTCCGGCGCATGCAAAGCATCAATATCTAGATAGGCATTAGAAGGCGGAGCTGCGCCTAAATCAATGAACTGCACGTTCAAATTGGCCTGACAATGGCGACATTTCATAAAATTAATCCTAAAAAATCGGTGCCAATCATGGCATGGTGACGATCACGTTGTGAGAGTTCGGTTATTGGCAATGGCCAGGCAATGTTCAAGGCAGGGTCGTTATAAGCGATACCACCTTCTGCTTCAGGTTGATAAGCAGCTGTATGCAAATACAGTAATTCGCTGTCAGCTTCCAAAACCTGAAAACCATGAGCACATCCTTCCGGAATTACCAGCATCCGGGCATTATCGGGTGTAAGCTCTTCGCCATGCCATTTCAAAAAGGTTGGTGAATTAGCTCTTAGGTCAACCGCAAGATCCCAAACTCGTCCCTTCAGACAGCGCACCAACTTCATTTCAGCATGCGGGGGATGTTGATAATGCAAACCGCGTACCGCACCCACCGAATGGGTGCGAGAATGATTTATCTGCACTATTCTACGTTGCCCGATAACATCAGCTAATTCGTTTTCACAATACAGTCGGGCAAACAAGCCACGCTCATCACGGAAAGCTGTAGTTTCAACGACACTCACCCCATGAATGGAAGTCTTTAAAACATTCATGATTTTATCTATGGAAAAATTCTATTATTTAAAACGATTACCTGACCATTCGAGCGTGTCAGTCAATAGACCTGCTTTTTTCAAATGAGTTAATACATTCAAACGCATTAACGAAGAGGTGCGGAAATGAATATCATCAAAATTCATCGAGTCAAGTTTGTCTTTCAATTGTCCGATAACCGAAGCAAGATCGCATTCAGGCTGATATTCGGCAGCAACAAGCTTATTAAACAAATCAAAATTAACCCGGTACGAACGTTTGTCAGGTGGGGCATTTTCGTTAATGAAAACTTCTGTACCTGGAATAATCTGGGCTACTGAATTCGCCAGGTCACGGACCTGATAATTCCAGTTATTACTTCCCGCATTAACCGCAAGGTAAGCGCCGCCATTATCTGAAGTCCTGCTGATTGCCCAGTCCATTGCCTTAGCCATATCAGGAACAGCGATCAAAGGCCGCCAAGGCGTTCCATCACTCATGACAGTTATTTTTTTCTCCGCAACAGCTCCTGCGACAAAATCATTTAACACTAAATCTAAACGTAAACGATCGCTTGCACCACAGGCTGTAGCAAAACGCAAACAGGTAACGACAAAATCAGGCGATGCCAGTTCTTTCAATTCCTGCTCTGTCGCCAATTTAGAACGTGCATACGCTGTCAGCGGATTCAGTGTCGATTGCTCGGTACGCGCCTCATCATCTGCAAAACCATACACACTGCAACTGGAAGCAAAAACAAAACGGCTAACGCCCGCTTCTTTGGCTAATTTAGCAAGCCGAACACTGGCGCGATAGTTTATCTCTTCTGTCACCGCCTCATATTGATTACCCATCGGATCATTAGATATAGC
>JBAQEN010000108.1:0-2654 GCA_049286765.1 Methylococcaceae bacterium | reverse complement strand
GGTAACCATTTGCTTACCCGGTTTGGTCCTGCGTTGTATGCTGCGGTTGCAAGGGCAAAATGGCCATCGAACCGGTTTAATAATTGCTTATAGTAAAAAGCACCGTATTTAATATTAATATCAGGGTTAAACAGGCAGTTTTCCGTTTGCCATGATTCGCCGAGAGTGCGTGCTATTTGCTGACCCGTTTTCGGCATGATTTGCAGTAATCCTTTAGCTCCTGCTGCTGACTGGGCATTTTGATCCAACATGCTTTCCTGGCGAATTAAGCCAAATACAACGGCGGGGTCGAGATTTTGACGATAGGCATTAGCCTGAACCTGATTCAAATAATTAACTGGAAATCGCAGCGCTAAATCATCCCAATAATCAGCTTTGACTAAAGTCATAATGGCAACCTGATCCCATTGCCATTGTTGAGCCAGTTTAGCGGCAATTAAAAGACGATCTTTAGGTAATTTTTTTATTGCAAACCACCACTGCCGCTGCGCCTCTGGTTTCCGATGTAGAAAATTAAGCTCCTGAATGACTTTGAAATCGGTTTCATTAGCCAGAGTTTCAAGCTCATTGCCGACCAGAAAAACTGGTTTATCCGCCAGGCGGTAAGGTTTATTGATAGCATCTGCTGCCATAAAACCATAAAAGCTTCTATCTTCAGATAGCTGATTATAAGTGGATTGTCCCTTTACTGCATTACCGGTTTCGATCAAAGTCCGAGCTTGCCAGTATTGCCAGCGAGGTTCTTTTAGTTCATCGAGTGATAAGCCTGACAGCGCATCGGCAACATGTGGCCAGTTTTGTTCGAGTAAGGCGGTTCTAACTTTCCATTCTCTGACTTCTGCATCGGCGCTACCCAATTGATTCAGACGGCGGTATGCCCTGCTATCCCGGTTATAGGCCAGTGCAAGCGCGAGTCTGCGTTCAAGTTGCTGAACAGTTTGGGTATCTATGACAGTTGTGTGTTTTCTGTCATCCCAGATAGAAATCGCCAAATCCGGATCCGACTTGGCTATTCTATCTACACCGTATGCAAAAATACGTCCTTGTTGTATGCCATTGCTGCTCCAGAAACTGCTGTCTTCGATTAACCCCGGTTTTTTATGAACCTGTAACCAAAGTTCAGCAATGTTCTGATCAGGTTTATCCATTAAAGTCTGGACATAAACAGCTAACGCGGTATTTTCTTTTTTTAACGCTAACTCAAAGCGCTTCCAAATTAATTCAGGGGTGAGAGCAGGTGATAGCGCCAATGCGGATAGCAGAGGAGCGCATTCTTTAGGATGAAAATCGCCTGTAGCCCATAACCTTTTTGCTGCGTTTAGTGCCAGCAGTTGGTTGCCGGTTTTATAATGCGCCCAATAGAACTGGCATTCCAACGCCGTATTATCAGTTGCTTGATAATGCTGGATAAATTCTATCCATCGATCTTGGTTAGCCAGATAACCCAGCCATTTGGATCGCAGCGAATCAGCATAACGGGTATCTTTATAAGCCGATAAAAAAGCCAGAACCTTGTCGGTTTGTGGTAAATTATTTCGCAGCCACTGATATTGTAAATAAGGATAAAGCGGATAATCTACCAATGTGGCGCTCAGGCTCAAAAACTCATTCCCATCGCCTTGTTGTTCAACCAGTTTCTCCGCTAGCAAAAAATCATGTCTTTGCTGTTCCTGGGCATTACTCATTACCAAGTCAGGCAACAAGACCAAGCTGCATAACAATAGTCTTCGAAGCAATGATTTTAGTTTCATATTCTGTTGCTGTTGATCGTTTTTTTAAAGTCCGATACTACCGGGTTTTTGAAGTAATAGAATCAAGTTATTTGAAATGATTCATTCTAAATTGAAAGTATCGTAGTTTTGAGTAAGGTTTTTTAAATAAATTAAACATTTAAAACAATGATACCGTTCGTCCGGACCCATCGGCTTCGACCAGGAGGGGCGTGTAGAAGGATGAATTCGCTGAAATTATAGTATGCATGTTTCGATGTGAAAGTAGGTTTTTTTAAATGAATAATAAGTGTTTAAGATTATAATATGCAGTTTGTTTCTTAACAAAGACCAGTCGTGCAATAACTGAAATTGGTAAATGTTAGTGGGGTTTGTATAGATATAAGGCACTTCCGCCAATAAATACTATGATTTTTCCATTTGATTTTCTCAGAACCCGGAAACTTCAGGTGTAATAAATAAAAAGAGATTAACCGCGACAGTTGACATCAGAAAATGTTGTGTCGCGATAATCAGGGAAAAAACTTGTGATGATAATGAAACAACAGAAAGGGATAACAAATTCAGGAAATATGAAGATGGAGCCATCAGGATTTATCGGAATTATGCTTGGTCGGCGGCGGCAATATTTATCAAAATATTACAACGTGGCGCTGTTTTTGGTTATGCTCACGGCTTGCTCAGAACAGGCTATTCAAAAGCTTGAAGGATCTGCTCAGGGGACGACCTATCACATCAGTTATTGGTCCGAAATGCCGGTGGATGGCAAAGCTATTGAAGCCAGTATTAAAAATGAATTTGATACTATCGACAAGGCGCTTTCTAATTATCGTTCTGATTCGGTCATAGAGACGTTCAACAGTACCGAACACACGAACAGCCAAGAGGTCGGTTACGAGATCGTATCGTTGGTGCGCGTAGCAC
>JBAQEN010000107.1:0-7063 GCA_049286765.1 Methylococcaceae bacterium | reverse complement strand
TGTTATTTTTACACTTTAGAATATTGCATCCGCTTAATGACCTGAGAAAACTGCTGGGACGTTTGACGGATGAGAATTACACACCCATTACTACTGATCACCTTGATCCCTTATTATTGCCGGTTTTTAACAGTTACAACGAAATGGTAACGCACCTTGCGGAACTGGAAGAAGCCAAACGTTTATATGCGCAATCATTGCAGCGAGAAGTCAGATTAGCCACACAAGCATTATTGGAGCAGCAATATAGCCTGGCAAGAGCTGAACGCCTCGCGGCAATCGGCGAAGTTGCAGCCGAATTAGCACATGAAATACGCAATCCTCTGGCAGGCATTCAAATAGCTTTCAGTAATCTTCGCCGTGAAATTGATGACCAACATCAATGCGAAAGGATGGAGCTGATTGGAAGTGAATTGAAACGCCTGGCGCGATTGCTTAACGATATGCTCGATCAAGGCCGTCATTCGCCAGAGGCCGCTACCGATTTTAATGTGACAACACTGATTCGGGATTTGCTTGCATTGACGCGTTATCAGATCGCTGAATCTATCCAGCTGGATATTGAAGCGCCAGACTCATTGCCGGTGCATCTCCCGGAAAGCGGTATACGTCAGGCCTTGTTAAATTTGCTTCTGAATGCGGCCGAAGCGCTGGATGGCGGTCCAGGGTTAATCTGCATCAGAGCACGCGCAGATACTCAAGGATTACACATAGATGTAAGCGACAATGGCCCCGGTTTTTCTCAGGACATGCTGGACTATGGCATACGTCCGTTCCGCACCAGCCATCAACGCGGTACCGGTTTGGGACTTGCTATGGTGCAACGGTTTATCAAGGACGCAGGCGGCACCATCAAGCTTGACAATCAACAACCTCATGGCGCTTGTGTGACGCTGTTATTACCGAAAGGAAGTCTTGCCGGAGAAAAATCATGATAGAAACTCTGCTCATTATCGAAGACGAAAAGTTGTTAGGTTCCGAGTTATCCCGGCACTACCGGCAGTCCGGTTGGGATGTGGTGCTAGCGAGTAATTTAGCCGAAGCCAGAGCATTATTGCTTAAAAAAAGAATTGAGCCGCTGCTGATTCTTTCCGACATGAATTTGCCGGACGGTAACGCGCTGGATTTTATGGAAACAATGAAAAAAAATGTCAATTATGCCGAGTGGCTGTTTCTGACTGGTTACGGTAGCGTACCGGATTCGGTAAGAGCTTTACGGCTGGGCGCTTATGATTTTCTGGAAAAGCCGTGCGACCTGGAACGCCTCGATCTGGTTGTTACCAGTGCAGCACGTAGCGCATCCATGCAACGCAGGGTAATCGATCAAACCAAGCAAGGTCACCGGCGTTATTCCCCCGAGGCTTATGTGGGCCATAGCCAGCAAGCTCAGGGCATTCGAGAGTTATTGGGGAGGCTGACGCAAGTGCCTTTCAGTGCTTTGATCATCGGCGGCGAAAGCGGTACCGGCAAGGGTTTGACTGCACGTATCCTGCATTATGGCGGTTCTCGCGCTCAACAACCGATGATTGAGGTGAATTGCGCGGCATTGCCGCGTGAATTGCTGGAATCGGAATTATTCGGTCATGAGCCGGGCGCTTTTACCGGAGCCTCGGGACGACATCGGGGATTACTGGAACAGGCTGATGGCGGCACGTTGTTTATGGATGAAATCGGCGAAATGCCGCTGGATTTGCAAGCCAAGCTACTTAAAGCGATTGAGGATCACAAAGTCCGGCGTTTGGGCGGGGAAAAGGAAATCAGTGTCGATGTGCAGATTGTCGCCGCCAGCAACCGTGATCTTGAAAAAATGGCGCAAGTGGGTGGTTTTCGTATGGATTTATATCATCGCTTGAACGTGTTCCGTGTGATCCTGCCGCCATTACGCGAAGCAGTTGAAGATCTGGATGAACTGGTGCCGTTATTTATTGCGGAATATAATGCCAAGGCCGGACGGCGGGTTAAAGAAATTCCGGACGATGTCTGGAATAAACTTAAAGCGCATTATTGGCCGGGTAATGTCAGGGAGTTACGTAATGTCATTGAACGCTGTGTATTATTTTCTGACGGAGCACTGTTTCCTGAGGAATGGCTGCAATTGCCCGGACAGGATTCTTTCTCGGGAGCAGGGCAACGAGGTCAGACAATGGATAATAAAGCAGGGGTTAATGAAAGAGGTATTTGTTTGCCTTTGGATGGCAGCATGGCGCTGGATGATATGGATCGATTTATCATTAAAACCGCCCTGGAACGAGCCGATAATAATTTAACCGCAGCCGCAAGAGCGCTGGGTGCGACTCGCGAGACATTACGCTACCGGGTACGAAAATATAATCTAAAGATAGTGGAGTGATCATGCGACAAGCCGCAGTTGCAAAATTCCAAACGATTTGTTCAGGTAGATGGCTAAGCGGCAATAGTTTTGATAAAAAATGAAAGGCAAAAATACTGTTTAACTATAAAATATGTCCCACTTGTTTTTAATATGAACCTCGGAATTACTATGAACCAACAAGACAGCATTAACCTTGTACAGCGATACTATGCAGCCTTTAACGGCGGTGATATGGATACTTTTTTGAACTTGCTTACGGATGACGTTATACACGATATCAATCAGGGCAAGCGGGAAATCGGTAAAGAAGCATTCACTCAATTCATGGCGTGTATGAATTACAATTACAAAGAACAACTGGTTGATATGGTCATCATGGCTACAGAGGATGGCAAACGTGCAGCCGCTGAATTTGTCGTATTGGGTGAATACATTAAAACGGATGAAGGCCTGCCTGCCGCAAAAGGGCAAAAATACCGTCTGCCTGCAGGCGCTTTTTTTGAAATCCGCGACAACAAAGTTGCCCGTATTACCAATTATTATAATCTGCAAGACTGGATTGCCCAGGTCAGTCATTAACCAGATGGTTGCCCACCATTGGCGAACTTTAATGGTGGGCTTTTGTTCTTTGGGGGACTTACAAAAAGCATGTATGTGGTTCGACAGGCTCACTACGAACGGAAAAAAGTGAATAAATTCAACAACCACCGTTCGTCCTGAGCCCTTCGTCCAAGCTCAGGAGAGCCTTGTCGAAGGGCAGATACCTGGAAGCTTTGCAACTCTCGGTTACTTACCCGTCTGAAACTCCACCAAAAACTTTCCATAACCGGCCGCTTCCATTTCTTCTACCGGAATAAACCGTAAGGCAGCTGAGTTCATGCAATATCTGAGTCCGGTCGGTTTCGGGCCGTCATCGAATACATGTCCAAGATGGGAATCGCCATAACGGCTGCGAACTTCCGTGCGTGGCAGAATCAGCAGAAAATCCTCTTTTTTAACAATGTTCTCAGGTACTAGCGGACGGGAAAAGCTGGGCCAGCCGGTGCCGGAATCATATTTATCTTTGGATGAAAACAGGGGTTCGCCGGTGACTACATCGACATAAATACCGTCCCGTTTTTCATCCCAATAGGCATTTTTAAATGGCGGCTCAGTAGATTCTTGTTGCGTCACCTGATATTGCAACGGCGTTAGTGTTTTACGTAAAACGTCTTCAGTGGGTTTGCTGTATTGTGCGCCGGGTTTTTCCTGGCCGGTTTTTAAGTGTAAATCATCACCCCATGTTTTTTTCAGATATTGGTCCCGGCCTGAGTTAAAGCGGTAATAATTATATCGGATGGGATTTTTTTTGTAATAATCCTGATGATAGTCTTCGGCTGGATAAAAAGCCTCAAATTTTCTTATCTCGGTAATAACGGGCGCTTTGTAGCGGCCTGATTTATTTAATAATTGGCGTGAATGTTCAGCTTTTTCTTTTTGTTCTTCGGTATGATAAAAAATCAAAGAACGATACTGATTGCCGCGGTCAATAAATTGACCTTCGTTATCGGTGGGGTTGATCATACGCCAGAAAGCATCAAGCAGAGTTTCATAACTGATTACATTGGGATCATAATAAACTTGAACGCTTTCTACATGTCCGGTAATCCCCTTTGAGACATCCTGATAACTGGGATTGACAACATGCCCGCCACTGAATCCTGAAATGACCTTATGTACGCCAGGCAGTTTTTCAAAGTCCGATTCTGTACACCAAAAACAGCCTCCCGCAAATGTGGCGACTGAGAGGTTTTCAGGTTTTTCTGTAGAGGGTGCTTGCTGGTCCGTTTCAGCATAACTGCTGATTGCCAATGCCGCAGCAATAGCAATAATTAATAAGGATATAATTGTTTTCATGACATCTCCCTCTTTAATTAATAATTTTAAGTGCAGTAGGATGTGCCGGGGTCCGAAGCCTGTCCTGAGCCCTTTGACTTTGCTCAGGACAGGCTTGTCGAAGGGCTCAGGACGGCCTACCGCATCCTTTTGCTTGATTGGTTTCCTTGCGTCAGCAACATTCTAACAATCAATCTGGAATTACAATTCTTCCAAAAAATTAATGCGCGTGTTTGTGCTCGTGATCATGTTTATGTTTAGGGGTATCCATATGATTATGTGTATTAGCATCTTCTTGATTATGTGTATCCATTTGATCTTGTACAGGGGTTTCTACTTGATCATGAATATCTACATTTCCATTTTCATGCTCATGAACATGGTTATCTTCAGGAACTGGCCCTGCTTTAACGGCTACGCCATATTTATAAACCATAAAACCGCCCAAATCAGCACCCAACATTATAAGAACAAAAAGCAAAGCCGAAAGTATAAGAAAAAAACTATTTGCCCCACCCCGGATTAGAGAGCCGCTTTTTATCCGCCAAATCGATAACACTGCCGCCAAAGAAAGCACTGAAATACCGATATTCTCATGGTGCTCCATGATGCCATGTACATCTTGTCCATGCGCTACTGAATCTGCGGCAATTAACCCCGTTATAACCGTGAATGCGGCGGCGGCTGTGCCAATATAAAGAAACCAGCTGGCAACGCTGCGCCATTGCGGTTTTTTTGCCAGCGTGCCAACAACATCCAAAGCAAAAAAAACTGACAAAAAGGCAATAGGATAATGCACCAGCAAGGGATGAATATTATCCATGCCGGCAATTCCAGGCATAAGTGAGGAAAAAATTTCCGCCGGACCTTGAGTTGAAAGGTTCTCAAAAAAAGCCAACAGGCTTGCAACATTATCTGCAATACCGCCGCCGTTATCGGCTCCACCATGAATCTGGAAGGATAAAAAGTTATTCATATCAATTATTATTAATGTTTTGGAAAAGTAGACAATCTACTCGAAATTCGGATAATTGCAAATACCGGAGACCAAAGGGGGAGGTGGAAAAAAACCGGGTTTCACCTAATCAAACCGCTTGGCATCGACTGGTAATTTATTGAACAAGGGATGCTGTAAAATGCCATAGTGTTCAGGATAATAAACCGCGCCCAGATACAGACCATCAGGCGGCGCAGTTATTCCGCCCAGCTTGCGGCTTTTAACTTCAAGCAGATATTGCGTCCACTCTACAGGTTGTTTTCCCGCACCTATATCCATCAACACTCCGGCGATATTTCTAACCATATGATGCAAGAAGGCATTGGCGGAAATATCGATGATGACTTTATCATTATCCCGGTACACATCGATAAAGTACATCGCCCGGCAAGGGCTTTTGGACTGACAGCCCTGGGCCCGGAATGATGAGAAATCATGTTGCCCGATCAAGTATTGCGCTGCTTCGTGCATTTTTCCGGCATCCAGCGGGTTATAACACCAGGTGACCTGCTTGCGTAATAACGCCGATTTGACGGGCCGGTTAAGAATGATGTAGCGGTAAAATCGGGCAATGGCGCTGTATCTTGCATGGAAATCGCCTAGCGCATTTTTTGCCCAGGTAATTCTGACATCATCCGGCAAGTTGCTATTGCCGCCCAGCATCCAGGCATGAAGGTCACGCTCAGTTTCCGCTTCAAAATGCACGACTTGCTCAAGGGCGTGAACCCCGGCATCGGTTCTTCCCGCGCATATAACCGTAACCGGATGGTTTGCAACTTTGGATAAGGCCTTTTCGAGCGTTTGTTGTACGCTGCGTTGATGGGCTTGCCACTGCCAGCCTGAATAACCGCTGCCATCATATTCCACGCCTAATACAATCCGCTTTTTATTCATGAATATAAACCTTAACCCCGGCTTCAACTCGATTAAATAAATCCAGTAAATCGGCATTTTTCATACGGATACAGCCGTGTGATTCGGGTTTGCCGGTAATTAATTCATCAGGACAGCCATGAATATAAATATAACGCCAGCTTGTATCGACGTTGCCGTAGCGGTTTTTCCCCGGCTCCATGCCGCCAAGCCAGAGAATCCGGGTTAATATCCAGTCGCGATCTGGATAATGTCTGGCTAAATCAGCGCTGTATATCTCGCCGGTAGCGCGTCTGCCGGCAAAAACGGTGTGTAAAGGTTGATTCGCGCCAATTTTTGCCCGGATCTTGTGCCAGCCGGTAGGCGTGCATTCGCTGCCCATCAGTTCGCCCGCGCCTTTTTTTGCCGTGGACACGGGGTAACACTGTACCTGGTTTCCATTTGCATAAACCGTCAATTGCTGACTGGCGATGCAAATATCCAGATAATCCTTTACCTCGCCCGACTCATTATTTTTCATTTAACACCCAAACGCCATCCCAATCAGGACTCAATAGACTTAGGAACATGCATGAAATAACTTTAACATCAACATCTTACTCACTTTCCCACCGGGAGAGGGTTGGGGGAGGGGACATAATACTCAGGTTATTTCATGAACAATTCCCTAAATGCATAGTGTAAAGTAATATCTTTTGAAAATGCCAGTTAGGGTTCGTACCGTGCTCATCATTATATACAAGTTCGTCATTCCGGCAGGGATTGCCGGAATCCAGATTACATGGAAGTATTTAAGATCGCCATCCATGGCACTGGATACCCGCTTCCCGGCGGGTATGACGAGTTACCTTTATATTTGTACCTGATTACCCATAAGCCTCAGCTAATTTCAAAAGCCGGCCTGGCATAGGAGGCGTTCTCACAGCAACATAAGCAAAGCGAGGTAGCATATCTTCCAGTTGAACCCTTCGATTATGTCGGTAGCA
>JBAQEN010000106.1:0-5853 GCA_049286765.1 Methylococcaceae bacterium | reverse complement strand
AGTTTTATACTCTAATTTGGATTAGTTTATATCATATGTTTCAATGATTCATAAAATGAAACAATTAAAAGAAAAGGCACTATCCTAAAAACTACCAAATTCAATTAAATTAATGTGTTTTATTAGTTTATGACTTTTGGCACTGTCATTGCTTTAACATAATAAACAACCTCACTCGACAAATGGAGAGACATCATGATTTTCAAACAATTATTCGACCAGGAAACCTGGACCTACACCTATTTGATTGCTGACCCGCTTAGCAAGGACGCCGTCCTGATTGATCCTGTCAATACCCATATTGATGAATATATAAAAATGCTGGACGAGCAGGGCTTGCACTTGAAATATTCGCTGGAAACCCATGTTCATGCCGACCATATCACGGCAAGCGGCCATCTGCGTCAACGTTTGGGCGCACAAACCGGGGTCGGTCAATTATGCGGTGCTGAGACTGCCGATATTCAAATCCAGGATGGTGATATTTTTGAATTTGCTGGCGGCGAACAGATTAAAGTGATTGCCACACCCGGCCACACACGTGGCAGCCTTTCATTTTTATGGCGAGACCGTGTTTTCACCGGCGATTCTTTATTAATCGGCGGGTGCGGACGCACTGATTTTCAGGGCGGGGATGCCGGCGCTCAGTATGACAGTATTACCCAGCGCTTGTTTACATTGCCGGATGATACACTGGTTTATCCGGGTCATGACTATCAGCAGCACTGGGTGAGTACTATCCGGCAGGAGCGTACCGCTAACCCGCGTTTGGCAGGAAAGACTCGTGAGCAATTCATCGATATCATGAATAAACTGAATTTACCCAAACCCCGGCTGATCGAAGAAGCGGTACCGGCTAACCGGCGCTGCGGTCTGGAAGAAAATGAACGTCAGGATACTGTTGCCGTCAGAGAGACTGCACGCCCTGTTCGCCATGAAATCAGCCCTCAGGACATGGTAGCCGAAGCCAAACAACACATTACCGAAGTAAATGTCGCTACTGCCAAACAACTGCTGGCAGAAGGTAATATCGTTGTTGTCGATGTCCGCGAAGAAAGCGAATACGCGAATGGACATATTGATAATGCATTACCAGTGCCGCGCGGTGTCCTGGAATTTAAAATCGGGAACATCCCTGAACTGGCCGATAAATCCAAAGCGGTACTAGCGTATTGTCGCACGGGCGGTCGCTCAGCACTGGCTGCGCATTCTATGCAGCAGTTGGGTTATAAGAATGTGTTGTCTATGGCGGGCGGTTATGAAGCTTGGCAAAAGGCCTCCTAATAAAGCTTAAAGATGCAAGGGTGCATGAATTTAAGCTAGACTGCAGCCTGGCAAAAAATACGTCCTCGCGACTTGTGCCATAAAGAATCAATAATAACAACTGGAGGAATTCATGTCACAGCAAAACCATACTATCTTGATTATCGGCGGCGGCGCAGCGGGCGTTTCCGTCGCCAACAATATGCGCCGTCAAAACGCTGATATTGATGTAGCGATAATTGAGCCGTCTGAAAAGCACTATTACCAACCGGGTTTTACAATTGTCGGCGGCGGCGAATATACCTTAAAGAAAACGATCCGCAATGAGGCCGATTTAATTCATCCGAGTGTCAAATGGATTAAAGACTATGCCGAAACCTTCCAGCCGGATGAAAATACAGTCACATTACGCTCCGGAGACACCATCAGTTACGATTACCTGGTCGTCTGCCCCGGTCTGCAACTGGATTGGGATAAAATTGCCGGTTTAAAAGAAACGCTGAATAACAACAACGTTTGCAGTAATTATTCTCCGGATACAACGGAATATACCTGGGAATGTATCAAAAACATGCAATCAGGCGCAGCCTTGTTCACACAACCGCCGATGCCGATCAAATGTGCCGGAGCACCGCAGAAAATCATGTATCTGGCTGCGGATCGATTTCGCAAAAAAGGCATTCTGGATAAATTTTCTATCGAATTCTATAATGCCGGGCCTGCCATGTTTGGCGTGCCTTTTTTCGCCAAGGCATTGATGAAGGTTGCTGCCGGCTACGGCATTAAAACAAATTTTAACCATAATCTGGTTGCCATTGATGGCCCGGCTAAAACAGCCACATTTGAAATGACGGACAGCGAGGGTAACAAGCAACAAGTCACCAGGCAATTTGACATGATTCATGTCACGCCGCCTCAAAGCGCTCCCGATTTTATCAAAAATAGCCCTTTGGCTAATGCGGCAGGCTGGGTTGATGTGCATGCCAAAACCCTGCAACACAATAAATACCCTAATATTTTTGGACTAGGCGATGCCGGTTCAACACCGAATGCCAAAACCGCTGGTGCTGTACGCAAACAGGTTCCCATCGTGGTCGATAATATTCTCCACCTGATCAATAGCAAGCAACTAGACGAAAAATATGAAGGTTATGGTACCTGTCCGTTAACTACGTCATTGAATACGGTTATGCTGGCTGAATTTTCTTATGACGGCAAAGTAACGCCTTCATTCCCTTTTCTGGATCCAAGAAAAAGCCGTCGTATCTGGTGGTGGGGTAAAACAACGGGCTTTCCCTGGCTATACTGGCATTTGATGCTTAAAGGTTATCGCATTGATATTCCAAGCTTGGAATGCTATGCCAAACGCTTTATGAAGGACGGATAACGCGAGGTTCATGGCAAAAGAGTCACTGGTGCGGGGGCACGGATAAAGATGCCCCCACAATGGGTATCTTGCCTGACTTCGACGATATAGTTGAAGCGAAAGAGTGATGATGTGCAAAACTCATTCTGTGCTTTTCGCCTTAAACCACTCCAAAAACACAAAACGATAATGGCTGCTGCCCCTTACAACGAATTACAATTAACAAAGCTATTTCCTATTATCGGCTGGCTTAAAACCTATAACCGTCAGAATTTTAATGACGATCTGTTTGCCGGCGTCATTACCGCAATATTGTTAGTCCCTCAAGGTATCGCTTACGCTATATTGGCTGGCTTACCGCCGCAACTGGGCTTGTATGCCAGTATTTTGCCGCCGGTATTGTATGCCCTGTTGGGTACCAGCCGAACCTTATCAGTTGGCCCTGTTTCAATTGCCTCTATCATGATTGCCGGCGCCTTAACCGCGCCGGAAGTTACTGCCTTGGGTAATCCGGTACAAAGCGCGTTGATTTTGTCGGCAGAAAGCGGGCTGATTATGTTGCTGATGGCGCTATTTCGTATGGGAGGGCTGGTGAATTTCATCAGCCACCCGGTACTGACCGGCTTTACCAGCGGCGCCTCCATTTTGATTATAGCTAACCAGTTACCGCTCACTCTCGGCTTAAAAAGTCCATCATGTGGCATTGACATAGAGTGCTACGGCGGCTATTTACAGACAAGCAATATCATCACCTTGTTAATTAGTCTCGTAGCATTCGCATTACTGTTTTTTTTTGGAAAACCGCTTACCGCTACGCTCAAAAGAGTTGGCCTGAATCTTACGCTTGCCACCGCAATCAGCAAATGCGGGCCCTTGCTGACTGTCTTGCTGGCAACATTAGCCGTTAATTATTTTAATCTGGCGGCACAGTTCAATGTCGCTGTGGTCGGACAGGTGCCATCCGGTTTTCCCGTGTTAAGCCTTAACTTCATCAATGCCGAAAAATGGCGAATATTACTGCCTTACGCTGCTTTTATTGCCTTGATTGCGTATGTAGAAAGCGTCGCAATTGCTAAAGTCACTGCCAATCTCAGAGGTGAAAAAATCGTACCAAACCAGGAATTAATTGCACTGGGTGCGGCTAATCTGGCCACGGCTATTTCCGGTGGCATGCCCGTTGCCGGAGGATTTAGCCGGACAATGGTAAATTTTTCAGCAGGCGCACGCACGCAGATGGCTATGCTGATTGCTGCGGGAATTCTTGCTCTCGCTGTCATATTTTTTAGTCAATTGTTTGAAAACATTCCAAAATCCGCGTTGGCCGCCATCATTCTGGTCGCCATCTTCCGTTTAGTGCGCATAAAACACATTTTTCTTACCTGGAATTATGATCGCGGCGATGGCCTTGCCGAGCTAGTCACCTTAATGGGTGTTTTAATCCTCGGCATTGAGGAAGGCATTGTTCTAGGCATTATTCTTACCATCGCCAGTAACTTACGTAAAACCAGTCAACCGCATATAGCAGTGGTTGGCCGCATACCTGAAACTGAGTATTACCGCAACATCAAACGCCATAGCGTAGAAACCTGGCATCACCTGCTACTGGTTCGCATCGATGAAAACATCACCTTTGCCAATATTAATTACATTGAAGACTATCTTGCTGCTGAATTAGGACGGCAACCGAATATTAAACATATTGTGCTGTTTTTTACGTCAGTCAGTAATATAGACACAACAGCATTGGAAGCATTAGAAAATTTTAACCACGCCTTGCAAGCATCGGGAAAAACTCTGAACATCGCTGAAGCAAAAGGCCCGGTATTGGATAAATTGAAAAAAACTGATTTTATTGAACAACTCAAACCCGGCCAAATATTTTTTCACACTGAAGATGCGGTTAAAGCGTTGGGTTGATCGGGTAAAGTTAATTGCCAAGAGAAATGCGCGCCACGTCCGACTATAATTGATCCACCGTATGGCTAATACAATGTTGTCGTGATGCCTGGATCAGGGTAAATATACGGAAACCTTATTATCACTTGTTAGGCCCTGTACAACTGGACAGCGAACGGACGCGAGCGTGCTAAACGAAAACATTTAACTAGAATTGATGCAGTTCACCCTGCTTCGTGCAAATCGCCTAAAGCGATTTGAGTAACCTGAACGTAGGAACAGATCGGGACTGGGGAACTAAACCAGAAGAAGGAGGTGATTGATTGAAGGCTAAAGACGCAGCACGGTGGACGAGGAAGAGTACCGTTTCTCTCCATCCTGTGCTGAGCTAACTTATGTAAGTTAATCAGGAGAAACGAAAATGAAACGAAAATTAATGTTACGTGCGGCTGCGCTGGATTGTCTAAAAATGAAATGCGAAAGGACAGCCTGCCTGCAACGGAAAATCACACTAATGCCAAGGCTCTTTGCGGCTCTGATTCTTGTACAGGTCGCCGTCGCCCCGGCGGCTTGGGCAGACGAAACGTTCAAAGCCACACTGTCTGGTGACGAAGAGGTCCCGCCGGTCGTGACCGACACGACCGGGAAGTTCGATCTCCAGCTCAACAAGGCTGAGACTGAAGCCGAGTTCTCGTTGAGGGTCAACGACGGCGTGCGCATCAGGCAGGCCCACCTGCATTGTGCGCCGATCGGCGTCAACGGGCCTATTGTGGCCTTTCTCGCCGGCGATAACGCGGCCGGCTACGACGTCGATGGCAAGTGGATATCCAATGCAACCCTGACGGACACGAGCATCTCCAACCCGGCATGTGGGGCGACCATCTCGGCGTTGGCAGCCTCCATGCGAGCCGGCAATGTCTACGTCAACGTGCATTCCGTCGCCAATCCAAGCGGGGCCATTCGTGGTCAGGTGGAAGCGGCTGGAGACGACTAACTTGCGTCCAGCATCCTCACATCGCGCCAAGCTTGGTCGACGTAAGGATTCCTAAGTAAATATGCAATTCAATACAGAAATACTTGGTTGAGCATGCCCATTGGTTTATTTTTTTGGGACTTTAGCTGTTCAGATAACATGTATCCTTTGTCAGGTGCGAATTTATTCGAACTATGCGGATAAATCCGCACCTACAGCGTTAACTCCTTCGTCTGGATGGTAGTCTATAAAAAGCCCGAACATTTGATCTTAACATCCTCAACCCATACACGTCAGGGCGCTCAACAATTGGATGGGTAGCAACAGACTTGTCGTTTTTATTATTTGTTTATTA
>JBAQEN010000105.1:0-7525 GCA_049286765.1 Methylococcaceae bacterium | reverse complement strand
CCACAACGCTGATCGGAACGATAACGCCAATGGGTGGAATGACGCCTTATGCACGATTGGGCGATACGCCGATTATTTATAGTATGCTGATATTGCTTTTTGTTATGGTTGTTTTTGTTAGAAGGCTAAAGGCTAAAGGCTAAAAACAACCTGCACCTTTCACCTTATGCCTTATCCTTTTATTTCATGCCGCCGGAAAACAAGCGATATGCCGGATTACCTGTTTCTTCGCTGTAGGAAAAATCCAGCTCATCAAGACAGTGTTGAAATGCCTGTTTTTCTATTTCAGGTATTTGCACGCCCATTAAAACTTTGCCAAATGCGGCGCCGTGATTGCGGTAATGGAATAAGCTGATATTCCAGCGTCCGCCCAATTCGGTCAAAAATTTTAATAACGCGTCCGGCCGTTCAGTAAATTGAACACTATAGACAGACTCGCTGATTTCACAGGGTGCATGTCCGCCCACCATATAACGGATATGCTCTTTTGCCAATTCGTTGACAGTCATATCGGTTACCTGAAAACCTTGTCGCCGTAACTGCCAAATGATAGCCGCCCGGTCTGATTCGAGTCCATTGCTGGAGATGCCCACAAAAACCTGGGCAAGTTCCGCATCAAAATAGCGGTAATTAAATTCGGTAATACTCCGCCCCCCCAATAACTTACAAAACGCTAAAAAACTGCCCGGCACTTCAGGAATGCTAACCGCCAGTAAAATTTCCCGATGCTCACCCACTTGGGCCCGCTCGGCTACATAGCCTAAGCGGTCAAAGTTGATATTGGCGCCGCTGTCTATCGCAATCAGTGTTTGCCCGGTAAATTGCTCGCGCTCTACATATTTCTTTAAGCCGGCAATCGCCAATGCGCCAGCCGGTTCGGCTATCGAACGGGTATCATCAAAAATATCCTTAATGGCCGCACAGATTTCATCGGTATTAACGGTAATCACTTCATCAACATGGCTTTGTGCTAGTCGAAAAGGTTCTGCGCCGACCTGTTTGACAGCGACGCCATCGGCAAATAAAGCGACTTGTTCAATGACGACCCGGCTGTTGGCTTTCAAGGCGCGGTTAAGACAATCGGCATCATCGGGCTCCACGCCAATTATTTTTATGTCAGGACGCACAAATTTTACATAGACGGCAATGCCGGCAATTAATCCGCCGCCGCCAACAGGTACAAAAATAGCGTTTAAATCGCCGGGGTGCTGTCTGAGAATTTCCAGCGCAATAGTGCCTTGTCCGGCGATGACATCAGGATCATCAAAGGGATGAATAAACGCTCTACCGTTTTGTGCCGCTAATTCTATAGCATGGGTATAAGTCTCGCTGTAGGAATCACCAAATAGAATAATGTCGGCCCCCATTGCTTCAACCGATTTGATCTTGATTTCCGGCGTGGTGGTCGGCATCACGATCAGGGCTTTAATATCCAGTTTTTTTGCCGCCAAAGCCACGCCTTGGGCATGATTTCCAGCGGAAGCGGCAATCACACCTTTCGCTCTGGACGGCTCATTCAGCAGCGACATTTTGTTATAAGCGCCGCGTAATTTAAATGAAAACACCGGTTGCAAATCTTCCCGTTTTAAATAAACGCGATTTGCCAGCCTTTCCGACAGGGAGGGTGCGAAATCGAGCGGTGTTTCTATCGCGACATCGTAAACTTTGGCGCGTAAAATCTTTTCTATGTAGTTTGGAGGCATTATTTAAAAAATCGGCTGAAGAATGTCGGATTCTGCGGTATTATCACGCACCATTCACTTTATTACGGAAGTTCACTATGACACAAGATGAATTAAAACAAAAAGTAGCTCAAGCCGCTCTGCGCTATATTAAAGATGTTGCCATTGTCGGCGTAGGCACTGGTTCTACGGTGAAGCATTTCATCGATTTTTTGGCCGATTTTAGAGCAGATATTGAAGGCGCGGTGTCCAGTTCTGAAATGAGTACCGCGCAATTAAAAAAAATCGGCATTCCTGTGCTTGACTTGAACGCTGTCGGCACGCTGGATGTTTATATTGACGGCGCTGACGAAGTGAGTCCTCATAAGCATTTAATTAAAGGCGGCGGCGGCGCATTAACCCGCGAAAAAATCATTGCCGCAGCCAGCAAAAAGTTTGTTTGTATTGTCGATGAAACTAAATGCGTTGATGTATTGGGTTCATTTCCCCTGCCAGTCGAAGTGATTCCGATGGCGAGAAGTTATGTTGCCAGAGAGCTTGTCAAATTGGGCGGTCAACCGGTATGGCGGGAAAATTTTATTACCGATAACCATAACGTGATTCTTGATGTTCACAACTTGAATATTATGGAGCCGATCAAGCTGGAACAAATTATCAATAATATTACCGGCGTGGTTACCGTGGGTATTTTTGCGATGCGCCCTGCAGATGTCGTGTTAATCGGCAAAGGCACTGAAGTAATTACGCAGTAATTTGTGTTGCTGAAGGGGTGACTATCAAGTCCCCCTGCCAGTGCTGGCTTTATAGGTATTCATTTTTCAACTGAATATATTGCTGAGCGGAGTATTCCAGGAATTCTTTTTCAGTTGCTGTCAAAGTCCTTGCCTGTTTGGCAGGTGAGCCAACGTATAAATAACCGCTTTCCAGCTTTTTTCCCGGTGTAACCAGCGCGCCAGCCCCTAACATCACATAATCCTCTAGAACGGCATCGTCCATAATGATTGCGCCTATGCCGATTAAACAATAATCACCTATTGTGCAGGCGTGTACCACGGCTCTATGTCCAATAGTCACACCCTTGCCTATGGTTAAAGGATGGCCTTCAGGTGAAAACTTGCCCGCATGAGACACATGCAGGACAGAACCATCCTGAACATTCGTGCCATCACCAATTTTTATGCTTTCGACATCACCTCTGACCACTGTTGCAGGCCATATCGATACATCATCGCCCAGGGTTACATCACCGATCACAACAGCGTTGTCATCAATATAAACCGCGTTGCCGATTTTCGGATGTTTATTATTAAATGGTCTAACGGACACGATAGTCTTCCTGATTTTTACATTGACTAAAAAGGACACGGAATATTGACATAGAATTAACGGTTAGGGGTAGTTAAAATTTAACCGGAGCAGCCTGAAAAAAGCAGTTACCAGTATTAGAAGACCAAAGTTTACAGCCAACTGGGGTTCACATCGGCCACCCTATTCTAAATACCGCCAAAAACCAATGTATCCGGGTACATCATTTTTATAAGTTAGACTACATTGCATCAAGCTCCTGTTCTCTGTATCCTGCAACCTATCATGCAAATAAATCTCATCTCTGTAGGAAACCGTATGCCAGGCTGGGTACAGCAAGGCTATGACGAATATGCCAAACGTCTCCCGCGTGAATGTGAGCTTGTGCTGAAAGAAATTGCTCCGGGTAAACGGACTAAAAACAGCGATGTAGTACGTATTGTCAAGGACGAAGGCGAGCGTATGATAGCCGCTATTCCACAGGGAGCGTACATTGTGACAATGGATATCCCGGGCAAGCCGTGGACTACACCTGAGCTGGCACAAGCGATGCAGCGTTGGCTGGAAGGCGGTCAACATATTGCCTTGCTGATCGGCGGCCCGGAAGGTTTGGCAGATTCAGTCAAACAATTAGGACGGGAGTCATGGAGTTTGTCCAGACTTACCTTTCCACATCCTCTGGTGCGCATTATTGTCGCGGAACAACTCTATCGTGCCTGGAGTATTCTTCATAACCACCCTTACCATCGCTAATGTCTGTACAAATTATTCTTGCTTCATCATCACCACGCCGGAAGGAACTGCTGGATCAAATAAGGGTCAATTATGAGATTTATCCGGTTGATCTTGATGAAGCACCTTTGCCTAATGAAACACCGCTGAATTATGTGCAGCGCCTGGCCGCTGAAAAATCGGCGATATGTGTGTCTCGACTCGCTACTGATATTCCTGTTTTAGCTGCCGATACGGCGGTAATTTTGGGCGATGTGATTTTGGGCAAACCGAAAAATGAAGCTCACGCACTGGCTATGTTGACGCAGTTGTCCGGCAAAACCCATCAGGTTTATAGCGCGATTTCGCTTAGAGGGCGTGAGCACAGTCAGGCCATCAGTATTACCGATGTGACTTTCAGGCGCCTGACAAAAAAGGAAATACTGGATTATTTGCATAGCGGGGAACCGCTTGATAAAGCAGGTAGCTATGCCATTCAAGGCATGGGCGGCATTTTTGTAAAATCGATTCAAGGCAGTTTTTCCGGCGTAGTCGGCTTGCCATTGTTTGAAACTGCACAACTTTTATCTAGACAAGGAATAGAGCTTTTCAAATGAGTGAAGAAATATTGATTAATGTAACACCACCGGAGACACGGGTTGCAGTGATTGAAAATGGTGTGTTACAGGAACTTATCATTGAACGCAGCCGCGAGCGAGGGCTAGTAGGTAATATCTATAAAGGTGAAGTATGCAGAGTGTTGCCGGGTATGCAGGCGGCTTTTGTTGATATTGGCCTACCTAAGGCTGCTTTCATTCACCTTTCTGATTTATGCGCCAAGGATCTGGAAAAAAAAGGCTCTGAAGTTATCGAACATTATCTTCGTGAAGGCCAGCATATTGTTGTGCAAGTCGCCAAAGACCCCTTAGGAAGCAAAGGCGCCCGTCTGACTACAGAAATATCTATTCCATCACGGTATCAGGTCTATATGCCTTATGCGAACAACTCGGGTGTATCGCAACGCATTGAATGCGAATCCGAGCGCATACGTTTAAGAACCTGTCTTGATGCATTCAGAGAAGAAAACAATTGCGGCGGTTTTATTGCAAGAACGGCAGCAGAATGTGTTGAAGAATCCATCCTGATTGCAGATATGACGTTCTTGCTAAAATTGTGGGAGTCCATCGTAACCAAAATTGCCAGCGCCAAACCTAAGCAGTTTATTCATAAGGATTTGCCGCTGAGTATCAGAACTTTAAGGGATTTATACAAAGAAGGTATTGACAGAGTTCGTGTAGACTCCAAAGAGACCTATCATCGATTGCTTGAATTTGCCGAGGTTTTTGTGCCGGAAATAGTGCCGGCTATCGAACATTACACCGGGGAATGCCCGGTATTCGATATTTACAGCGTTGAAGATGAAATTAAAAAAGCCCTGGACCGTAAAGTCAAATTAAAATCCGGCGGCTATTTGATATTCGATCAGACCGAAGCGATGACCACCGTGGATGTAAATACCGGCGGTTATGTCGGTGGGCGTAATCTGGAAGAGACTATATTCAAAACCAATCTTGAGGCTGCTCAAACCATTGCCCGCCAGCTTAGGCTCCGGAATCTGGGGGGTATCATTATTATCGATTTTATCGATATGCAAGGCGAAGAACATAAAAAACAGGTATTGCAGGCGCTAGAGCGAAATTTGGAAAAAGACCGTGCAAAGACCAAAATTACTGAAGTATCAGTGTTGGGCTTGGTGGAGATGACCCGGAAAAGAACCCGTGAAAGTCTGCAACATATACTTTGTGAGCCTTGCAGCGCCTGTGGCGGCCGCGGTGTTTTAAAAACAGCTGAGTCCATGTGTCTGGAAATTTTCCGGGAAATTATTCGTGAAGTAAGACTGTACAAGGTTAAGACACTATTGGTTTTAGCCTCTAATGAGGTAGTGGAAATGCTGCTTGATGAAGAAGCTGATATGCTGGCTGAATTAGAAATATTTTTGGGTGTGCAGATCAAATTCAGAGCAGAGGCGGAATATAATCAGGAACAGTATGATGTGGTGCTACTTTAAGGCGCAATGCAAAAAATATTATTTTTTTGCTTTTAACCTTTAACTTTTTCTAATGATTCATCACATCAAGCGGGCAACGCGGCATCTTATTTTCTGGTCTTTGATAGCATCAGCGGTCAGCTTGACGGCTGTGCGTTTACTATTGCTGGGAATAGATAATTATAAAGCCGATCTGTCGGCCCGCGTCAGCGAATTAGTGGGGGCACCTGTAACTATAGGGCGTATACGTGCGAATATGCGTGGCTATAATCCTGAAATTGTTTTAAGGGACATCGATATTTTATCCGTTGTTGCGAACGAGAAACCAGCGATTCAACTCAAAGAAATACGTATGGGTATTAACTTACTCGATATGTTGGTCAGTAAGGACCGGTTAGCATCAGCATGGGTTACACTGGTCGGCGCCAAGCTGTCAGTGAAACGTAAAGAAGATGGAAGTTTTGCTATTATTGGCTTAAACGCCAGTGATGAACATCCGCTGTGGTTGTTACAGGGCGGAAAATACGAAGTGTTACAAAGTGAAGTAACCTGGCAGGATGAAAAGAAAAAAAGCCGGGCTCTGAAGTTTGAAGCAGTTGATTTGGCGATTATAAATAACGATCAACAACATCGTTTGAATGTACTCATGAAGTTGCCGAAAAAATTTGGCGATACATTAACAGTATCTATGAACCTTACTGGCAATGTTTTTAAACCTTCGGCTGTTGATGGCTCGATTTATATTGACGGCAAAAATCTAAACTTGACTGAATGGGTAACTAGAGATTTGCCGGCTTCTATGAGCATTCGTTCAGGTTCCGGCGATGTCAGGGTTTGGGGTGAGTTGCAACATTCGCAACTGGTTTCACTTGTGGGTGACATGCAACTGCATCAGTTGAATCTTAGCCGGCCGGACAATGGCGTATTCCCGGTCAAGCAGCTAGATACGAGTTTTCGCTGGGAATTGAATGATAGTCAATGGCAACTGAATGTACCCCGGTTTTTACTGGAAACAGCTGAAAAAAAATGGCCAGCAGCCGTATTTAGCGTTGCCATTAATCGTAATAATGTATTGCATAACTTTGGACTGTTTGTCGAGCAAGTAGATGTACAGGAAGTCTCCAGGATATTAGAGTTTTTTGCCCCACTTCCGGAAGGAGCAGGCGCGTTATTAGCACAAGCCCAGCTTAAAGGATCACTGGAACAGATGTCTTTGTTTGCGGATTTGGATCAAAACCGTTTTGCTGTAAATGGAAAATTTACCAAGCTCACTGTTGCCGCAATGGCTGCGATACCCGGAATAGAAAATTTGACCGGCCAATTAAAAGGCAGTGATCAACTGGGCGTTATTCGCCTGGCAACTCAAGACGCACGAATGACATCTAATGGATTGTTTCGTGAAGCCTTGAAAATCAAGAACCTGAATGGCGCGATAACCTGGAGGCAAACGCCGGACGACTGGATGCTATCCAGCTCCATGATAGAGCTGGATTCTCCTGATATTCAAACTAAAAACAGACTGCTGTTAAGGATTCCAAAAACGAATGGACAAATCTTTATGGATCTGCAGACTGAATTTGCCGGCGATGATATGAGCAAAGCCAGGTATTATTTACCAACCGGCATTATGGATAAGCCGGTTGTTGATTGGCTGGATCATGCCTTCATCAGGGGACGGGTACCCAAGGGCGGCATGTTGTTTTACGGAAATTTAAATGATTTCCCGTTTACCGGTAAACAAGGCGTTTTTGAAACGCTGTTTGAAGTAGATCAGCTCGAA
>JBAQEN010000104.1:0-3262 GCA_049286765.1 Methylococcaceae bacterium | reverse complement strand
CCATCGTTGTAATTTCAAGTCAGCGCCATTTTTTTTCACTGTGTACGTTACTGCATTGAGCGCGTCCGCCTTACTCTGTATCCACGTATCTACAAATCAACAGCTTAAAATTTTATACCAATCATTTTAGGGGGAGTTGACTCTTTCAATAGCCCCTTATGTGCGCTACCGAACTGACTGCGGCCAGTTTTGCGGCTAAAGTGATTCCAAGGATTTGATGTGACACAACCGAAGCCTGCTCTGAGCCTATCGCAGAATATCAAAGGCTTTTTAGCCTACCGGGATAAGCGCTTAACTGGAAATTTAGTCATGAATAACCTTATTAGATTTTTTTCACATTACTGGAGATTGACTCATGAACTATCTTATTAGATTGCTTTCCGCATTTTTTTTGGCCCTGACGTTGTTGACCGCCGTGGGCTGTGCATCTACACACAAGCAAGAGGGAACCGGTGAGTATGTTGACGACAGCGTCATCACCACCAAAGTTAAGACGGCCATATTGAATGAGCCAACCTTGAGCTCCGCCGAGATCAATGTCGAAACCTTCAAAGGCGTGGTTCAATTGAGCGGCTTCGTGAATTCCAATGCCGATATTAGCAAAGCGGTTGAAGTGGCACAAGGCGTCGGTGGCGTGAAATCGGTCAAGAATGACATGCGGCTCAAATAGAGGAAAAAACCATCATGGAAACCATAGACAAAGCATCAAAATCCGCGCATGAGGCTGTCGATAAGATCGCCAGTGCTGGCAATCAGGCTGCGGAAACGCTCGGCGAAAAAGGCGAGCGACTGAAAAATGCCGAGCAGCAATTGGTGGAGAATTGCCGGGGATATGTCCGCGACAATCCCATAACGTCGCTAGGGTTAGCGGCAGCGGCCGGCTTTCTGCTCAGCCGCCTGTTGAGCGGCCGTTAGATCGTCAAGCGTCATGAACCCGGACGCCCTAGAGGATGAGACTGCCGGGCAAACTGCAACGTCTGGCGATTCGATAAGCAGTTCCGGCATGCTGGATGATGCCCGGTTATTATGGCATGAGCTGCATGAACTAACCCACGATCGCTTCCGGCTCGCCGCGTTGGAGACGCAGCGAGCGGGCAAGAGCCTGGTAACGATGATTATGGCGGGGGTAATGATTGCCGTCGTGCTGAGCTGCGCGTGGATGGGACTTATGGCCGCCGCCGTAGTGGAACTGGTCGAGAATGGCATCATGGCGAGTAGAGCTATACTGCTTGCCGTCGCTTGCAATTTACTGCTCGCGCTGATCCTTTTTGGCGTGATACGCCGCAAGAGCCGTTATCTACAATTTCCCGCGACCCTCCGCAGTCTTCAGCCCATGCCTCCAAGTCGCAGGGATACGGAAAAGTCATGATGAAAGCCTACCTTCCAAGCGTAAGCAATCCCAAGTCTCTGGTAGCTCAAATCAGGGATGCGGAGCGGCAAGTGTTGAACCGCCGGCAGGAAGTCGGTGTTCGCGCCTCTACGTTGATCCAAAAGATACACCAACAAATGACCGCTCCGGCAACCTTGCTGCTGGCGGGCGGCATCGGCTTTATCATTGGCGAACTTACCAAGCGCCACCCCCCCAACAACCGTGGTACTACCGGTAAGTCACGCACTGCAGAAACCTCACCCTTGACGACCGCGCTGAACCTCATAACCTCGGTACGAACTTTATACATGGCCTTGCCTATAGCCTGGATAATGAAGTCCTTCAAGCAACCGGGCGCGTCGGGTCGTCAAGCGCCAAAATGGCAATCCCAACCGGTGCCGGACACTTTCGATGCAGTGGGTAACCGTCGAAGACCAAGGCGATAGCCGTTGGCTGTTTTTTTGATACCACAGAACGTAATGATTTAATTGTTATAAAAAATAAACCAAGGAGTTCCAAAATGCTTTCAACTGTACCTGATGTAATTTTTAAAACCCGTGTTCGCGACGAAAGTATCGGTGGCGACAACCCGTTTCGATGGCAGGATGTCAGCACCGATGAGATTTTTAAAGGGAAAAAAATAGTTGTTTTGGCTCTTCCCGGCGCCTTTACACCTACCTGCTCAAGCAAACATTTACCTGGATATGAGGCAAAATATCAGGAACTCATTGATCAGGGTGTTGATGAAGTGTATTGCCTGAGTGTTAATGATGCCTTTGTCATGTATCAATGGAGCAAGCATCTGGACATCAAGCATGTAAAAATGCTGCCCGACGGAAATGGCGACTTTACCCGGGCTATGGGCATGCTGGTAAAAAAAGAGAACGTTGGTTTTGGCTATCGTTCATGGCGCTATTCAATGTTTGTCGAGAATAAAAAGATTATCAAATTATTCAGAGAGCCCGGCAAAATTGATAATTGCCCTGATGATCCATTTACGGTGAGCGATGTCGATACCCTGCTGGATTATTTAAAACATAACAAACATTAATTTGTATTGCCCTTAATTTTAACCTTTTTTTCAAACGGGAAGCTCCAGTGACTGAATATGACTATGACCTGTTTGTAATTGGTGCTGGCTCAGCAGGTGTGCGTGCAGCACGAATGGCATCGGGTCATGGCGTAAGGGTAGCCATAGCTGAAGAGCGTTATATAGGCGGCACCTGTGTTAATGTGGGATGTGTGCCCAAAAAACTGTTTGTTTATGCCTCCCAATTCAGAGATCAATTCGATTCGGCGGCGGGTTTTGGCTGGACGGTGGGCAAATCAACGTTTAACTGGGCTAGCCTGGTCGCAAACAAAAATCAGGAAATTGAGCGGCTGCATGCAGTCTACAACAACCTGCTCCAAAAATCGGGCGTCAGTCTTATCACCGGCAGAGCACAATTGCTGGATGCTCATACTGTCGCTGTCGATGCTAAGCGATACAGCGCCGGGCGCATACTGATTGCAACAGGGGGCTGGCCGTCTGTTACCGGCATACCCGGCAAGCAACACATCGTCACATCGAATGACATGTTTTTCCTCGAACAATTGCCCAAACGTATCATTATTGCCGGTGGCGGCTACATCGCGGTGGAATTTGCCGGCATTATGCAGGGTCTGGGTGTGAATACGACCATTTGTCATCGTGGACACAAATTGCTTCGTGGTTTTGATGAGGATATACGTGAATTTCTGGCTCATGAAATGACCAGGAAAGGTATTAATATTCTTCTTAATACCGATATTGAAGCAATAGAAAGCGCAGGAGATTGCTTCGCAGCGCGGTTAATTGATGGCAGCACAGTGAGCGCAGAGCTGGTGATGTATGCCACAGGCAGAACACCGAAT
>JBAQEN010000103.1:0-5363 GCA_049286765.1 Methylococcaceae bacterium | reverse complement strand
TGTGATGCCCCATCCAGACACAGTGAAGCGGGCGGCATCGGCCGTTGAGTCAAAGCCAATCCGCTCGTTTGAGGGAATCCGCACGTTTTTGTCAACGATGCAACGTTTTAAATGTGCACCTGCTCCGACATGCACCCCGTCAAACAAAATCGAATCCTCGACGACGGCATTTTCATCCACCTGGACTTGAGAAAATAGAATCGAATGCCTGATCGTGCCTCCAGATACCACTGTTCCACCGCTAAGCAGAGAATTGACAAGTTGTCCTTCGATTCCGAGAGGTCCGCGAGCCATACGGGCTGGCGGATTCTGTCCGTGGTACGTGCGAATGGACCAGTCCGGTTGATACAGGTTCAGTGGCGGAACCGGCGCAAGAAGATCCATGTTTGCCGAGTAATACGAATCTATTGTCCCGACATCGCGCCAATATCGATCTGGTGAAACACGCCCGGTTTCTCCGCCGAACCGGTAAGCACAAACGCAGTGTTTCTCAATGAGACGTGGAATGATGTCCTTGCCAAAATCATCGCTTGATACGGTGACGCCTTGGTCGGCTTGCAATTCATTACAAAGCAGTTCCATGTTGAAAACGTAGATGCCCATTGATGCCAACGCATGGTTTGGGTCGTCCGGCAACGGCTTGGGATTTTCCGGCTTTTCGTGAAACTCGCTAATTTGATTTGCGGCATCCACCGACATGACACCAAAAGTAGAGGCGCTGGAAATCGGCACGGGCATGCAGGCAACCGTTAGCACAGCTCCCTGATCACGGTGAAACTGGAGCATTGCAGCATAATCCATCCGGTAAATATGGTCTCCCGACAGTATCAGCACATAACTGGAATTGCTGCGTTCAAGCAGGTACAGATTCTGGCGGATGGCGTCGGCTGTCCCGGAGTACCAAGATCCGCCGGTTCGCATTTGTGGCGGCACAGGAGTTATGTATTCGGAGATTTCCGGGTTGAAGATGGTCCAGCCATCGCGTAGATGTTTTTGCAGTGAATGCGACTTGTATTGAGTCAGCACCAGCACGCGCCGTAATCCAGAGTGTAGACAATTCGTCAGCGTGAAGTCGATGATCCGGTAATTGCCTCCGAATGGCACAGCCGGCTTGGCCCGGTCCGCAGTCAGCGGGTGTAACCGTGATCCTACACCGCCGGCCAGGATGATAGTCAGGGTTTTATCGAGCATCCATCACCTCGTCATTTCGGTCAATAAGCATGAGGCCTTTCTTCTTGAAGGAGGCAGTCCAACGGATTAATTTACATGCAACGTACGTTTTCGTAATGCTGGGTGTTGATCCAGACTATAAATAACGCATTATTTATGCCATCATTATCCGCATTACTTGGTTATTGCTACCCCGCAGCAAGTGTGCACTTCCAGCCTTTACCCACTAATCGTTAACATGCATAGGTCTCAAACAATGAACCAAAGTAATATTTTTGACTCCCAGCCTGCACTAGACTGGAGCAACCTGAAGCAGCTCTAACTAAGGCACTTGTTTCGTATAGTTCCAGTTACAAGTTATCTCCGTATGCTTTAACAACCCTCATCATGAGTAAACCTGACGCGTTCCTCAGCTGAACGCCCCAGTGCTTTAGCGAACCACGGTGGCGGTGCATCAAATACTTTCTGAAATTCCTTCAATTGATCTACTGCTTCGGTCACCTCTGGAATCTTGATCGGGTATATATCCGCGCGTATTACCTTTGCCGCAGCCGGTCCTCCGATAGATTGCACGAACAAGACATGGCAGTCTTTAATCAGATTGGCACGATACAAGTTTCTATCCTCAGCGCTGTCGGCTTCAATAGTTGATCTAATATCAACCAGTTTGTAATCATCCCGAGATAACTGATAAACCAGAAAACGTATGCAGGAACCAAAATGGCCGTTAATCAACGCACCGCTGTTTGAACCTATAGCGACGCGAATGGAGTCCGGCATATCACCCTCTTTATAGGGCAATATTTCCGGCAGGTCTTCATCTTCAGCCTCGTCACCCCACAGGTAACGCACCGCCAGTTTGATGTTGGCAAGACCAATGCCGATGTCCTCACCATCTTCCTCACCATCCAGGCTGCCTAAGCCGGTTTTAAGATTAGTGACGGTGATGGATTTCAATTTTTCATCATCCAGGGGCGAGCCTACGCGCTCATGTAATATTCCCAGCAGCCTGGGTACGTCGATACCGGGTAGGATGCGCGATGCCAAAGCGATGCGCAAGGCCAGTTCACGGGGTAAAGCTTCCATTTCAATCTCCTGATTTAACGAGCTTGGATAATAACTTAAGAATTTTTCTAGTGGAGGCTAAATCCAACGCAGTAAAATCGTCGTGCGTTTTAAGCGAGGAATCAGCGCCGACCGCCAATAGTTGTTCAACAACGGTCTCTCTGCCACTGGATGCCGCAAAAATCAAGGCCGTAGCACCAGAAGCTGAATTTTGATGATTAATGTCGACTCCTGCATGAATCAGTGCATCAATGCATTCGCAGTTTTCAGCATAACAAGCTGCCCACAATGCATTATTACCATATTGATCAATAACATCCAGTCCTGCATTTTGTTCAATCAAATAGCGGACGACATCGCTACGGCCTTGCTGACTTGCTAAAATTAAGGGGTAAATGCCGGCACTGTTCTTTAAAACCGGTTGGGCTACGGAGAAATAGTTATTTTGTAACCAATCCCATATTTCTGGCTTCATCATGCTTCCTGATGCTTATCTTTCCAGCTGGAATATCCACCTTCCAGGCTATAAACATCCTTAAAGCCAAAATCACTAAAAAACTCGGCAAGATGCTCGCTGGCATGGCCATAATAACAATAAATCAACAAACTGCGTTGTTTATCACCGCGTTTAACTAATGAATCTTTTAAACCTTCGTGGACATGAAGAGCGTCTTCTAAGTGCCCGGCCCTATAATCTTTCAGGTCCCGGCAGTCCAGGATCATCGGTTTTGATTCCTGAATCAGTTTTTCAGAATCGGCAATGGAAACAGTTTTATATTTCATCATAGTGTTTATGACTTCAATAAGTCATCCCTCAATATAAAGGCAAAATTGTAGTAAACCTGACAATAAAATAGATTTTGTTGCTCCGTGTGTGTAATGATCAGTCATTTAGCAGCTCTATTTCATGGAATTAATATGCACAGAATTAGAAAAGCAAATAATTTGCCAACATTTTGAATGGGCTGCGTTTTTTGGGGGGAGCAGGAAAAAAAAGCGCCCTAGCCGAGAAAGTAGGACGCCAAAAGGACCAAACACAGGGGCAAAACAACAAAAAATAGTATAGACCTATATAAAACCAAGCATTAAAAATGCCAACAATTAATACAGTAACATTTCAAACATAACAAAAATCTGCCGAGGTCACAGAGCTTCCTTCGTCAATGCACACTTTGGCCCTCAGCAGCTTTGGGCGATAAACAATACTGCTCCTGTTTATTTTTCGACCAAGTCTCATTTTTCTTGTCCAAAGAAAGAATCCAATCCGCCAACTCTCTGGCCTCCTCTGCATTAACCTGCGGTTGTGGGGGCATGGCGTAATTGCGCCACTGGTTGGCTGTTGGGAAACCCGATACCGTAGCAACGATTGGCTGTGGAGGAAGGTCTCTGTTGCTCAACCGATCAATACCGCCTTCTTGAATTTGCTTGATAATCTTGGCTTGAGCATTTGCGTCCAGGCAGTATTTCCTGGCTACATCGATATAGGATGGACCTATTCGTTTAGCCTCTATCTTATGGCAGGAAAAACAGTTCTTGTCCTGCGCAAGTTGCTCGGGGTTGGCATTCGTTAATGCGGGAATGACGAACACGACAAACATCAATATCCAGTTACACCGGAACATATCCGTTTTTTTGTAAATTTTATGGGTTAAGGAATAATTAAAAACCCGTTCTCTTAAGTTAAATGAATGAGTTATCATTTTATTGACCTCAATTCTGAAATTAATTGAACAGTTGTTAAAACTGACAGCGCACTAAAGTACTAGGTCCCTAAGGAAGTGATCCCATGCTTATAAAATTATTAAGCATGAATGGTGCCAGTCATTAATTCCATTAAATTACAATGGCTTGTAAAAATTTGTCTCGAATTAATAAATGAATCGCGACATGTTTGCACCAAACTTTTCTATTCATGCTTCAAATGACCTGAATTAGTGCATTTCTACCAATTTCTCCAGATCCATTCCCCGGAATATTGAGCAACGTTTGAATACCTCCAGAGTCGGCGCTACTTTTTTGTGCTGACAAAACTTTGCGACCAGTTTGGAGAGTCCTTTGATGTCGCGGCCTGTCGCTTCCGGGAAGCACTTTACTAATTGATTGATCAAGTCAGCATCAACGTCCAGAGAGAATTGATCGATCATTACCTGCCAAATTTGGCGGCGTGCCTCGCTGTCAGGCGGATAATACTTAATCAAGGCGATACATCGGGAAACAATCGCCTCATCGATGTCATCCACACGATTAGTCGTCAAAAACAGCAAGCCATTAAAATATTCAAGCACCCTTAAAAATACCCCGACGACGGCATTCATCGCGATATTATTATCACGGCGCTTGATGTAAACATCGGCCTCGTCAATCAGCATCACTGCACCCCAGCGCTGAGCGCGGGTCAATACATCCTTTAAGGCTTTTTCCATTTCGCCGACATTGAGCCCCAGTTGCCCGGAATGCACACGGTACAGCGGCCGTTTGATGATTTCGGAATAAACTTCGGCCGTTAACGTTTTTCCAACCCCGGCTGGTCCCGCGCATAACACGGTTGTTCCTCCCGACTTGCCTTCGACAATATCATCCATCAAGACATCCATTTCCGCAGTTAGAATGTCAATCAAATCGATCTGTTCTTCGCGCAGAATAAGTTTTTGTTTTAATTCTGGCTGATATCGATAAGCTTCGATGTCGTTTACATGCACCCATAAATGATGATGCAGTTCCAGATGAAACATCAGCAGGTAGCAATGTACCGGCAGTTCGGTAAATAAACCTTTTGGAATTTCTGTTTGCGAGGCTTCAACTTCATTCTCAACCTTGCAGTCATAACGATTACTTTTAGCTGCCTTACGCAAATATTTAGCCAGAATATCGCCTTTGGCATCGATAGTTAATGCGCGCTCGCTGAGGATGCTTTCATCACATACCAGGCGCGCGGTTGCACCTTCTGTCGACAAAACCACGACATCTTTACGCGCCCAATCGGTGCTGCGATGCGACGCCGTCGGATCTTCCGCATAAAAGCCGGTGCCTTTCCCGGAAAATTGTGCGCCGGACTGGCCGCACCATTCAAAATAACGTCCTGCGGCATCGTCATAAGTGCTGATAAGTTCAGGCGTTTCTTTAAGAAA
>JBAQEN010000102.1:0-3954 GCA_049286765.1 Methylococcaceae bacterium | reverse complement strand
CTGCGAGATGGAGCGATTCTGGTGGTGCTCATTCTCTATATGTTCCTGATGAGCGGACGAGCGACGTTAATCACCTTGCTGGCCATTCCACTGTCGATGATCGCGGCCATCCTGGCGATGAAGGCCATGGGGGCAACTATTAATACCATGACGTTGGGCGGGTTGGCTATCGCCTTGGGCGCTTTGGTGGATGATGCCATCATTGTCGTCGAAAATACGGTCAGGCGCCTGCGGGAGAATATGCGCCTGCCTGAAGCTGAGCGCAGCACCGTTAATACCCTGGTGTTCAACGCCTGTCATGAAATTCTCGGGTCCATCGTCTTTGCTACCTTAATTATCATGCTGGTTTTTTTACCGTTATTTTTTCTCAGTGGTGTCGAAGGACGCTTATTACAACCCTTAGGGTTCGCTTATATCGTGGCCATTGCAACGTCACTGGTGGTCGCGGTAACCGTAACTCCAGCGCTTTGTAGCATCCTGTTACCGGCTTCTCGGGCTATTCGCGAGGATAAAGAAAGCCGTTTGGTGATTGGGTTAAAGCAACGGTATCTGCCTTTACTGGAGGGCACTATACAGCACTGGAAAATCATCAGTGTGCTTTCGGTGGCAGGCCTTACCGTGGCCTTGATTGCACTGGGGTTTTCAGGACGTGCTTTTTTACCTGAGTTTAATGAAGGCAGCTTGACCATCAGCGCCATCACCTTACCGGGAACTTCTTTGCAGCAATCGGACCAACTGGCGCAGCGTGTCGAAGAAATTATTTTGCAACAGCCGGAAGCCGTCTCGACAGCCAGACGTACAGGACGTGCGGAATTAGACCCCCATGCGCAACAGGTGTTTGCTTCGGAAATCGATGTAAGTTTAAAGATGCAAGAACGTAGTAAAGCCGCATTCTTGTCGGCCTTGAGAACTTCTTTGACGGCCGTACCCGGCATGGCGATTGTCATTGGACAACCCATTTCCCATCGCATCGATCACATGTTGTCAGGTACGCGGGCCAATATTGCCATCAAGATATTCGGCCAGGACTTATTCGAATTACGGCGTTTGGCCAATCAAATTAAAACCCTCACCACCCAGGTGCGAGGCGCTGTAGACGTATCGATCGATAATCCCGCCGATGTGCCGTTCCTGGATATCAAGTTCGATAGAAAAGCGATTGCCCGTTATGGGCTGAGCATCGACACCGTATCGGAAGCTATCGAAACCGCTTTTGCCGGTCGAGCCGTATCGAGAATTATGGAAGACATCGGGAGTTTTGATTTGGTTGTCCGTTACGGTGTCGGTGCTTTGGAGAATTTAGACACCATTCGTTCCACGCTCATCATGACCGCTTCCGGTGCGCAGCTGCCTTTACATGCTTTAGCAGATATTCGTAAAACGCGAGGACCGAATACCATTAGCCGTGAAAATGCACAACGCAAAATTGTGGTCATGGCTAATGTTGCCGAACGCGACCTTGCGGGCGTGGTCAATGATATTCGTGCTGGAATTAACCAAAACGTCAGCCTTCCCAGTGGCTATCATGTTGAATACGGGGGGCAGTTTGAAAGCGCGGAACAAGCCGCCAGAACCTTATTCATTATTGGCTTTATCGTCATTATGGGCATTTTCTTACTGCTTTTTGTCGCCTTTCATTCAGCGGGTGATGCACTATTGGTGATGTTGAATTTGCCTCTGGCGCTTATCGGCGGCGTGATTGGTATTTATGTTTCCGGCGGCATATTGTCCGTGGCATCCATTATCGGTTTTATTACCCTGTTTGGTATCGCGACCCGCAACGGCGTCATGATGATCAGTCACATCCACCATCTGGTTGAAAATGGAGGTATCAGTGATTTATACAGTGCCGTTAAACAAGGCGCTCTCGAACGTTTGTCACCCATCCTGATGACTGCCTTGGCGACGGGGATTGCCCTGATTCCTTTAGCGCTAGGAGGCGGAGAACCCGGCAGTGAAATTCAGGCACCGATGGCCATCGTTATTCTGTTCGGTTTATTGACCTCGACAGCCCTTAATATGCTGGTGATCCCCGCTTTGTATTTACGCTTTGGTTCAATGCGGAATGCGCTCAACATCAACAAAGGCGACACACTATGATCAAATTATTGACGCGCTTTGGCATTAAGTTATAGCCATCAAGTCGATAGTATTCAATAACTGGAAACAGGATTTTTTAACTATGATACCAGCAATACAACGACTCGCCTGGCTTATTGGCTTGCCGTTCCTTTTATGTCTCCTAAGTCCCAGTGTCTTTGCTCATGGGGTTGACGCGAATACCGAACGTTTTTTATTGGCAAACCAGGGCATCGCCATTGGGCCGTTTCTTTATATCGGCGCCAAGCACATGGTGACCGGATACGATCACCTGCTGTTTCTAATTGGCGTGATTTTCTTTTTGTTCCGCACTCGGGATGTGTTGATTTATGTCAGCTTATTTACCTTGGGGCATAGCTTGACGCTATTGTTCGGTGTCTTGAACAACATGGCGGTTAATCCTTATCTGATCGATGCCATTATTGGACTTTCCATTGTCTATAAAGGCTTCGATAATCTGGGCGGTTTTCGTCGATTGTTCGGCTTCCAGCCGAATACAAAAATCGCGGTGATGGTTTTCGGCTTGTTTCACGGCTTTGGACTCGCCACCAAATTGCAGGATTTTTCGCTGCCGCAAGCAGAGTTATGGAAAAATTTATTGGCTTTCAATGTCGGGGTGGAAATAGGCCAGTTTGTTGCCTTATTGTTTATCTTGATTGCGCTCGATTTTTGGCGCAGACACAAGAGTTTTTATTCCTTTTCGACGGCCACCAATACGCTGTTAATGACGGGAGGCCTAATTCTGTTCGGCTACCAGATAACCGGCTATTTAATTAAAGCATAAACTCATGAATGACATCAATCCCCCCATTCCATCACTCAAATCTCTGATCATCGCCAGCATTTTTGCAACGCTATTGGCCTCCCTTATTTTAATATCGGCGGTACTGCCTGCAGAATACGGTATTGACCCTACCGGATTGGGGAAAATGATGGGCTTAACCGCCTTGTCGGCGCAAACCAAAGCTACGAGTCAGCCGCTCGCTATCACTTGCCCGGTTCTGCCGCCGCAAGCCGCTGAAGTAAGCGATCAGGATCAAAAACAGGCCGCTAATCAAGCCTCAGACTCGACCGGGACCACTCAAAAACAACCACAGCCCCAGTGGCAAGATTCGGTCAAAATAAGGGTGCCTGCCGGCAAGGGCCTTGAATATAAATTCCATCTGCTGAAAGGCGCAGCGCTGGAGTATTCATGGGTTACTGACGGGGCCAAACTCTATTTTGATTTTCATGGCGAACCCAGGGGTGATAAAACCGGCTACTTCAAAAGCTTTAAGGAGAGTACCGATAATCAATCCAACGGCACATTGACGGCCCCCTTCGAAGGTCCTCACGGCTGGTATTGGGAAAACAAAACCCGAGAGCCAGTGACTATCATCCTGAACACTAAAGGTTCCTATCGGATTTTAGGTTTAATGTAATATTTTTTTTCTTATCGTTTATCTATAGCGCGGCCATAAAACCGCATTGAGTTTACCTTATGTTTTCCTTGAACTGTTTCAGGAAACGCGTGCCCAGGCTCCTGCTTGAGCAGCAGGCTGTTTTTTTGCTGGCAATCTTGCTGCTTGTATCCAGTCCGGCTCATTCCAAAGCCCCATCCCCGGCTTTAGAGCGACTAGATTCGACACAGGCTGTTGATCATCTTGACCCCATTGTCATTGATGTAAGGTTAACTTTGCCCAAACTCATTGATTTAACCATGCAAAAATATCCGGACACTGCCTGGCTTAATTCACTGGAGGAAGAGGCCGCGGCCATCGCGGAACGCAGTAAAAGTTGGACTGCGGGTGCTTCACAAGCATCCATCGGCTATCAGTCAATAGCCTCGTTCAGGCTGAATTATGCTACCGGAAG
>JBAQEN010000101.1:0-1611 GCA_049286765.1 Methylococcaceae bacterium | reverse complement strand
GGCACCATCCATATTTATCCAACCATGGCCGAGGCGAACAAATATGTAGCCGGTGTCTGGAAACGTAATCATGCGCCCGAAGGCTTGTTGCGATGGGTTGGCTGTTTCCATGCCTGGCGCAGAGGTTGAGTCAATGATTTGTAAGGATTGCTTGGCAATGACGACCAATGTTTGTTACAAGATTGTCAGATTCATTGTGTAACGCAAATCATCATTCAGTAATAGTAATGGAATTAAGCATGAAAAAATTGGGTATCGTTGTGGCGCTTATTTTGCTTATAGGCGCAATCTGGGGATTTTTGAGAATGAAGTCCGATGATACAAAAATCGAAAAACTGGTACTAACAGGCTCCAGCACGATAGCACCGCTTGCTGCGGAAATCGGCAAACGCTTTGAGTCGTTACACAGTAATGTGCGGGTAGATGTGCAGACCGGCGGTTCCTCTCGCGGGGTCAGCGATGCCCGGGCAGGACTTGCCGATATTGGCATGGCTTCCAGGGCGCTAAAGGATGATGAAAAAGATTTATTGAGTTTTACCGTTGCTCTGGATGGAATCAGCGTCATCTTAAACAAGGCTAACCCTGTTCAATCGCTGAATAAACAGCAAATCATTGACATCTATACCGGCAAAATCGTCAACTGGAAAGAAGTCGGTGGCAACGATGCCCCGATTACCGTGGTTAATAAAGCCGAAGGCCGTTCGACACTGGAACTGTTTCTGCATTATTTCGGTTTGAAAAATACCGACGTCAAGCCGCAAGTCGTTATTGGCGATAATCAGCAAGGCATTAAAACAGTGGTTGGTAACCCGGATGCCATCGGTTACGTTTCAGTAGGGACTGCCGAATATGAGGCGGGCCAAGGTGCGGCCATTAAATTGCTGCCTCTCGAAGGCATAGCGGCTTCAGTCGAGAATGTGCGTAATCGCAGCTTTCCTCTATCCAGGCCATTAAATCTGGTGACCCATGGGGAGCCTGCCGGACTCGCCAAAGACTTCATCGAGTTTGCCAGTTCGCCACAAGTTAATGATCTGATCGAGGCGCAATACTTTGTTCCTGTCCCGCACTGACAGACAACTGGCTGCGCTGCTACGGAGCTGTGCACTATTTTCGTCAGCGATTGTGCTGCTGGTCCTGTTGTTTCTGGTCAAGGAATCCTGGCCGGTATTGCGGCATGTGGCGTTGACGCGTTTTGTTACCGATGCCTCCTGGCACCCGGTGCAAGATTTGTACAGGCTGACGCCGATGCTGTCGGCTACACTGTATTCAACGCTGGGAGCAGTTTTGTTAGCAGCGCCTTAGGGCATCGCATCGGCACTGTTCAGCCGTTATTATGCGCCGCCATTTCTTGCCGGTTGTTATCGTCGTCTGGTCGAATTACTGGCCGGCATTCCATCAGTGGTTTACGGTTTTTGGGGATTGACAACGCTGGCACCTTTAATCGGTCGCCTGCATCCGCCCGGCGTCAGTCTGTTGACCGGTATACTGGTATTGACGCTGATGATTCTGCCGACCGTGGCATTATCCGTCGATGCAGCATTGGCTGCTTTGCCGGTCGCTTATGTGCGTAGCGCGGCCGCCTTGGGGTTGTCGCGTTGGGGACTGATCAGC
>JBAQEN010000100.1:0-12147 GCA_049286765.1 Methylococcaceae bacterium | reverse complement strand
AAGTATGGAATTCTTTAAAGAGCTTGATACGCTCAGGTAAACCATTTGTTCCTCCATTGACTATCAAAGTGACAGCCTTTACCACTTCATTAGTTGCACCTTCATCACAGGTAGCCCATAACTTCTTTTTTAAGTTGTTAAAGAAAAATGCAGCAGAAGCTAATGGATATTTAGTAGCAACTAAATCCGGGTTAGCGACTACATCTTCACCAATAAATTTGGCAAAATCTGCATAATTTGCTTTGCCCGTTAATTGTATATAACCACGTCCTCTATATTTATAGCCGTCACCAGTCGCTTCATCACCATTGCCAATTTTATTGGCATAGATTCTTGCGCCGATTTTGGCAGGATTTAACTCATAAGATTTACTTAATGAACCGGGGAAAAGTTTTGGAAATACCACCTTCAACCTTTCGGCTGTATATTTCAAGTTTTCTTCCACATGTTTAAAACCGCCGCTTTCATGGGCACACTGTGCTAAAAAGTGAGCCAATCTCAGGGAGTTGCTTATATTAAATTTGGCAGCAGCATCAGGTATTTGAGCAATTACAGTGTCAGGAACATGCCCTTCAAGATTATCCGATAACATAACATCACCTCTTCATCTATGGGTTAATACCACACAAACTTGTATTTCCAGACCTTAATGGAACATGAGTTAGTTAAAATGCGCGCCTGGAAAATGTGCTGATGGTATATTCAGCACAAAATAATTCTAACTGTTATTTATGCCGACGTATAGCAGTTACATAATGTGATTTAATGGTTTTTTATGTAATTTAAATGACGGGTTTAGCAATTTATGACGAGAAAGAAAAGAAAGGAGAAATTAACTGGTTTAGGTCTAACAGCTAAGATTATGGTCTTAGTAAATTTTTCTTTATGATTAATGGACACGTGTGATGAGATTATGAGACTCGTCTATCATTTAAAAAGTTAATTTTGAGTTCAGGTTGTAGAATAGTTGGGCGGTAACGACTTCAATATCGTCCTCCTGATAATTTTTTTAGTTTCTGCCATAATTGATGTTTACTATAGGATTTATAACGTTATGATTAAAAAATTCATACTTGCCCTAATCATTAATTCAATTTTTTTCTTCACGGTGCAAGCAGCAAGTTTTGATTGTAATCGTGCAAATGGCTTTGTCGAAAAATCAATTTGCTCAGACAAAGAATTGTCAAAACTTGATTCCTTACTGGATAGCTCATATCGAAAGGCTATTGATATAGCTGATCAGCCATCTCTAGTTCAAGAAGATCAACGTTCATGGATAAAAAAGACAAGACCCTATTGCAAATCTATCGACTGCTTAAAACAAACTTATAAGCAAAGAATTGAAGAACTTACTACGGTAAAGCAGTTTTACTGGAAATCTTATTTTGATAAGAATATTGGCATTCAATTTATCTACCCCAGCAACAGAACGGTTCACATTGATAAAAATAACATTGAAATACGCGGATTTTTAATGCCTGACGGTATTGACTATATAATTCACTTTCAGTTAGGCAATGGTGGGCTTGAAAAGGCAGTTAAAGAAACCGGAATTTTTGAAGAAAGAAAAAAAGGTGAATGGGTAGCGGCTATTGGGCGCTTTGAGAACCCACTTGCGGAGAAAATATTGGGGCCGGGTTGGAACGGTCTTAAAACAACTGTTATATGCGGAATATCAGATAAGGAAACTGGATTTCATGCGGCTGCTGGCGAATGTCTTTGGGCCTTATTAAGCGATGGTAAGCAATACCTTCTCGCCGATACCCAAGGTATTTTGGGCTTGGACGAAAAGACTATGAAAACATTGATGTCCATCAAATTTACAAATTTTAATAAACCGTAAATAGTTAGGAGGTTTATAGATTGGTAATCAATGAGTCAGTGAAAAAATTTACTATGGATAAATATAAAAAAGTAGCTTCTTTTTCTAAAAACAAAGAAACAGATGGTTTTGTTAAACGATTAATTCAAAGTGCAGGATTAGCGATTGCATTGCTTATTTTCATGCTTCTTGCAAGCGGAATATTCTTTACAGGAGCTGTAGTTCAGGGTATGAATAAAACTACTATGGATAGGAGTCATAAATAACAGTCAAATCTGTAAGGCAGATTCATCGTCAGGTTATTGGCTAAGTGAAGCTAGTATTAGTTCCCTGCTGCCATAATAAACCATTCGACATCTGGTGATTAGAATAAATCATTTTTATAGAGGCTTGATTGGAAATTGTGAGTATTGATTGAAATTTAAAAAATGCTGATAGTACACACTTAACTCTGAGGAACTTGCCGAAAAATAACTGGCATCAACTTAAGCAGACGTGGAAACACACTGTATTTGCAAAATCGCTGCTCAATAGTTCAGTGGTATAAGGAAAACATCTTTTCATCGAATTGTCGGTAGAGTGTAACTATTTTATTTTTTAAAACCCTTTAGTTGCTTAGGTATAATGTCGCTTGGAAAACGGGCACCAGGGAAAATGCTGTGGTAAATTTGATTATGATTATGCCCAATAATAATTAACATCAGGTTGAGATTCCTGTGGCAGACTAATAACAGTGTTCCGAAATGAAGAATAGGGGGCTACTCGTTGATTGTTTAAAAAGAAAACCGAGCTAAGATTTTTCCCGTTTTCTTGAATAATGGAAGCTAGTTTAAGTATTTACCAGCAGATAATGAATGCCGCGATTGTAAGCTCAGCTCCCTGTTTTTTTAGCTATTATTATAAAGAATAGAATTCATGGGGTTAATTTGTCAGGCATATTGAAGTAGGTGGGACTATAGCTGCAATTGTGTAGCTGTTTTTATTGCAGAAAATCTAATTATTCTTGGAAATCAACTTAGGATCAGGTCAACAATAACATCCCTATTCGAGAATTCAACGAGCGGATATATAGGCGAATCCATTCGTTTTTGGTGAATAAAAATCGCTCGTAGGTCTGGTTAAATTTCAGGGAAGTTATTTTACTAAATTCTTAACTTGTAAAATCAGAACAACAAAATAAGAGGCTCAATATGAAATCATACAAACCTTTGTGGCTACTGATATTGATGATTGCATCCAGTAATGTCTGGGCATATGGGAGCAGCAGCAGTAGCAAAAAAGTGTGTAATAAACCAAAATTTAGCGAGTTTGTTCCCGTCAATAACGCCCAGGTTGAAGCAAAATCGGATTTTTCTTTTGTGGCATCCGCTAATACCAATCTGGACAGTATTATAGTTACGATAAAATCTAAGCCTGTAGCGGTCACTATAACACCTAAAAACCATGGTTTTCAGGTAAAGGGAACACTCCCTGATACGCTGACAGGAGGCTTTGCAAGAATTGGAATTGCTGCAGACGGGCCAAACAAATTTGTAAAGGCAGTGACGGGTGGTTAGTAAAAATCATTGAATAGGGTATCTCTATGAATAGACTTTATTAAATTCATGTTAATAATATTCAATGGGCTACATGTAGTCTTGCTTTGAAATATTAGAGGCTCTCGATAGTTTCACTTGTAATATCTTGGTAGGATTTTGCGCTTAACAATAGTTTATACTCTGGAAATACATATAAAACTCCTGTTAACTGGCTTCGGCAGGTTTAGGGCGAACGGTTATTTGGAGAGTTAGTTCGTGGTGACCCCTTTAATTTACGCCCCCAGAGAGTCCTGTCGACCCATTGATATACTTTCTGCAGGTAACTTCTTGTATCAAATGCTCACTGATGTATTTTTATTAATTTTAAGAAATTTATTATATGGCTATAAAAAAGATACAACCGGATAAAAACAAGCTAAACCAGATCGTTACGGATGCGCGACACAATCAGGAACTCAGGGGAAAATCTTATCGTGGACAGGCGCTTAAATTGTATCCGTGGATATGCGGTCGTTGTGCGCGTGAATTTACGCACAAGAACCTGAACGAATTGACAGTTCATCATAAAAACCACAACCATGATGACAATCCAGAAGATGGGAGCAATTGGGAGTTATTATGCCTTTATTGCCATGATAATGAACACTCACGCTACGAAGAAACTCGCTTTGGTCATACGAAAGCAAGTAAGTCCAGCGCTTCGATTGCCACCCACAATCCCTTTGCTGATCTCAAAAAATTACTGGGTACTAACGAGTAACGCACAGCGGTCAAGGTAAAAGGCAGAAGAATTATTTCGCTTATTTTTAGCCCTCTGCCTTTTATTTTGAGACTAAGGAATCGATACCAAGGTTGGCTAAAACATCAGCCCTATCATTATCCTTGTCGCCGGAATGGCCTTTTACCCATTTCCATTCAATCTTATGGTTTGCACTGGCACTATCCAGTCTGCGCCACAAATCTTCATTTTTGACTGGCTTTTTAGCAGCTGTTTTCCATCCTCTTATTTTCCAGTTGGGCATCCAGGCGGTTATACCTCTCAGCACATAGCTTGAGTCGCTGTTTAGCTGTACTGAACACGGCCTTGATAATGATTCCAGCGCTTGTATGACGGCCATTAATTCCATGCGGTTATTGGTGGTGTGTTTTTCCCCGCCATAAAGTTCCTTGATTTTACTTTTATAGTTCAGTATGACACCCCATCCACCGGGCCCTGGATTGCCGCGACAGGCCCCATCGGTGTGGATAATGACAATATCAGTCATATTTTGTTATCCGTACTGATGTATTAAGAGAGTTAATCAGGATTAAACGAGGGTTCCCGTTTTTTACGGGCGTTAACGGGATTAAATTGTAACGGCGTTTTATTGCCTTAATCGCATAAGCTGTAGATGAAAATGAATGGCTATGGGTGATAAATTTTCCGTGAGTAGAATGGACTGAATCCAGGTTAAATTCCGAAGATACGGTGACTTCAAAATTCAGTAATTTTAACCAGTCCAAAATTCTTGATCGGGAAATAAAGTGTCCTCTCCATGAATCAGCCATTTTTTTATCCCATAAATACTGATATCTAACCCATAAGCTCCAAGGATTGAAATTTAAAACTATTAATAGCCCTTCAGGTTTTAAAACACGCTCTACTTCTCGTATGGTTTGAAAGCGATGGGTGTCAAACTCCAATAAATGGGGCACTATAATCATATATACACTGTCGTTTTGCAGCGGCAAACAATACGCTTTCGCCTGAATCCTTCTAGCGCCATCGTGCCCTAGATTTTTGGCATCGAGTACAGTAAAATTTTTATATAATGAACAATCAACAAATTCATCCTCCCAACCCAAGCCACCAATCTGCAAAATAATTTGTTGGCAACTGACGGTGATAGATCGTTGTAAATAATTCGCCTCAAGCTCTTTTAAAAGCTTGCCTCTGGGCGTTTGGTACCAAGCAAATAAAAAACTGCGCTTCATCAATCAAGACTCAATTTATATGGTGTTAATGATTTTTGTTGAAAATATGCTATACTAGAACTATTATAATAATAAACCCTGCCTAAGGCTTTAAATGATGCATGTTAATTTTAACAGATCAGTTAATTTTTTATTGATTTCAATATCTTTAATTGCCGCTGGTTGTTCTGAAACATCAAGAGAACCTCTAGGTATTAATGATCAGGTGCCTGTTAAAGGCTATAAGCATCAGAGTTATGTGTACCATCCTTACAGTAAACATAAGTTCAAAACAGCCTCAACGCATAAAAATACTGTTTGGGAACGGTTATTGTCATTATATTCTTTACCCGAAATTAATAATCCACGCATAGATCGTGAATTATACTGGTACTTGGAGCATCCAGCTTCTCTTGCAATTCTTCAGCAACGAGCAGAGCCTTACCTGCACCATATTCTCGATGAAATAGAAGCCAAAAATATTCCGGGCGAGCTGGCGTTATTACCCGTTGTAGAAAGTGCTTTTGTGCCCGATGCCTATTCAAAAGCTGATGCATCCGGACTTTGGCAGTTTGTACCGTCTACAGGTAAAGAGTATGGTCTTAAACAAAATGACTGGTATGACGGTCGTCGTGATGTCTATGCATCAACAAAAGCCGCAACTACGTATCTAAAAGAATTAAGTGAAACTTTTGATGGCGACTGGCTGCTTGCGCTGGCTTCATATAACTGCGGAAAGGGCCGGGTTAGAAAATCTATTGAACAAAATGAGTATCGTAATCTGCCAACTGATTTTTGGTCATTAGACCTGCCTGAAGAAACCGAAAACTATGTTCCCCGGTTACTGGCTATTGCCAAATTATTTGCCAATGCTGACGAATATAACATTCATTTACAGCACATCCCAAATAGACCCTACTTTGAAGTTATTGACATTAAATACCCGTTAGATTTGGACAAAGCTGCGCAATTAGCTAATACCCCTCTGGATAAAATTTTAAAATTAAATCCCGGATTTAATCGCTCTTGCACTGCACCTGAAGGTCCGCATCGTTTATTGATACCTGTTGCGCAGGCACAATCTTTCAAAAGAAATCTGGCTCTACTTCCATATAATGAACGGGTAGCTATAAAGCAATATGATAGATATCAAGTTGCACAAGTTGATTACCAGGAAAAGCGTGAAGAAAGAGTAACACAGATTCGGCAGGAAAAAGCCCGGACAATTCTCAGTCAATACAAAGTCAAATCAGGAGAAAACCTGGCGTCTATCGCTAACAAAAATCATACAACAATTAAATCGATTCGCCAAATTAACCACTTGAACAGCAATATAGTTCGTGTCGGCATGCGTATACAGATTCCTTCAGATGCAAAGAGCAACGATAGTACGTTGCTAGCAAGAGCATCTAATAATAAATCTGCAAACGCTCAAGTCTATGCGATCAAAAAAGGCGATACATTTTTCAATATTTCTCAGCGTTTTTCTGTTACCCCTAAAGACATCGCAAATTGGAACAATATCAATTTAAAAACAGCATTAATTCCTGGTCGAAAACTAACAATTAGGAGTGTCAATCCGCAGCTTGCCAGCGCTTCGACGACATCAACCCGTTTGATAAGTTACAAGGTTGGCAAAGGCGACACGCTGACTCAAATTTCCAGAAAGTTTAATGTGTCCGTTGAAGATCTGCGAAAATCAAATACAGGAACGCTTGCTAAAGGGCTTCAGTCCGGTCAAAAGTTGAAAATAATTATTGATAGTCAACCGGCAACTTAACATTTTTTTGGTTTTAAAGCCCGTTTGATATCGAAATCTACGCGGTTCGGTCACGTTTGCGGAATTCCGTGTGCCGCGAAGGACACGAAGCTTTTTATTTTCTTCGTGTCGTTTAAGGTGAAAAACTAATGAACAAAACTAACTCTATAGTGGCCGCGTTGAGTATATAAATGCTAACTGATTTTGCTTGTAGAGACTCAACTGCCACAGTTATTAATATTGAAACTTATTAACCCGGTTTTCAGGCCGAAGTTTGGAACGAGCAGCCGAATGTGAATTATAAGAGCATTATTCATTCGTTATGGATTCAATAATTCCTCCGCCTAAACAAATTTCGTCATCATAAAAAACCACAGACTGTCCAGGTGTAATTGCTCTTTGCGGCTTGTCAAAAATAACTCTGCATCTATTGTTGCCTATAGGTCCCAGACTGCACGTCTGATCTGCCTGACGATACCGGGTTTTTGCGGAACACCGTAAGGGTTGTGTTAATGGTTTATTGCTACACCAATCCAGTTGACCGGCTTCCAGGGTGTTATGTAGCATCAGCGGGTGATCGTGTCCTTGGCCGACGATTAAGATGTTATTATCCATGTCTTTATCAAGCACATACCACGGTTCGTCGAGAGCATTTTTAACGCCACCTATACCCAATCCCTGGCGTTGTCCCAAGGTGTAATACATCAATCCGGAATGCCGGCCGATAGTCTGGCCATCGGGGGTGCGTATTTCACCTGGTTTGGTAGGAAGATAGCGTTGCAGGAATTCAGTAAATTTGCGCTCGCCAATAAAACAAATACCTGTGCTGTCTTTTTTTCTGTAGTTGTCAAAACCTGCTTTTTTGGCCAAAGCGCGAATTTCCGGTTTATGTAGATGCCCAATAGGGAATAGAGTACGGGATAGCTGTTTTTGTCCCAGTGTGTAGAGAAAATAACTTTGTTCTTTATTTGGATCCAGACCTTTTAACAGGAAAAACTCGCCTTTTTTTTCAGCGACACGCGCATAGTGGCCTGTGGCGATGTATTCTGCGCCTAAATCCGCAATGGCATAATTTAAAAAAGCTTTAAATTTAATATGTTTATTGCACAGAATATCAGGATTCGGAGTGCGGCCAGCATTGAATTCAGACAGGAATACCTCAAATACCTCATCCCAGTATTCGGTCGCAAAATTTACAGTTTTCAGCTCTATACCTAATTTATCGCAGACTTGTTGAGCGTCAGCGAGGTCTTCCATGGCTGTACAATACGTGGTGCCGTTATCTTCCTCCCAGTTTTTCATGAATAAACCGGTGACCTGGTGACCCTGTTCCAAAAGTTGTAGGGCGGTTACGGAAGAATCGACGCCACCGGACATGCCGACGATTATGCTCTTACTCATGGTCAGTATCGAGAAATGATTTTAATAAGGATAAGGGGTAGCGTTGCCCACTCAGGTACTCGTCTACGCTAATGAGCACTAACGGGCTGCGTAATCGATGCTGTTCTGTAGCGATTTCGTCACGCGTGAGCCAGTGCGTGGCAACAATGCCGTTATCCAGTTGTTGATTGGGATTATAGTTACTACAGTGACCGGAAAAACAAATTCTGACAAATGTAGGAAACTTGGGATTTCTGCGCCAGAGTTGTATTGAAACAAGGTGTTCAGGCTCAAATTGCCAGGCGGTTTCTTCATGCACTTCGCGTTTAACAGCGGTAATCAGATCTTCGTTTTCTTCGAAATGTCCGGCAGGCTGATTGAATTGAAGTCCACGTGGCGTCTCTTCTTCAACGAGTAAAAAGCGATTATCGCGTTCAATAATGGCGGCAACAGTAACATGAGGTTTCCAAACCATCGATGAATTCCTGAATCAAAAACTAATATTTTACTAGAATTAAGCAACTTATGCTGGTAAAAAAGGTATAAGGCACAAGGGGTAAGACAATATTTAACTTATTGAGTATGCACATTGAACCTTTTGAGTATTATTTTGTTATGTATATTAGGCTTGAAATACACTAAGATTGGCATTATGTTAAGCACATAAAGTATTTTTGTTTATTTGGTTGTTATGTCCGATTTTGATCCATTCAAAGATAATGATGACAGCTTGGCTGTTCAGAATGCCAAGCCCAAGCTAAAAAGGCCGCCTTTATACAAAGTTATTTTGTTAAATGATGATTTCACACCCATGGATTTTGTGATTGAAATTTTGATGGATTTTTTTGCTATGTCCGAACAAAAGGCGACACTGGTTATGCTGCAAGTACATACGCAAGGGGTAGGGGTGTGCGGAACGTATTCGAAAGATGTAGCAGAAACCAAGGTGTATATAGTCAATGAATATTCACGAGAGCATCAACATCCGTTGATGTGTTCGATGGAAGAAGTGTAGATTGGAGAGTTTATGTTAAGTAAAGAACTTGAAGTTACGTTAAATGCTGCTTTTAAAAACGCGCATGATAAACGTCACGAATTTATTACGGTAGAACATTTGTTACTGGCATTGCTCGATAACACCGCAGCAGAGGCGATAATGAAGGCTTGTGCTTGTGATATTACGACACTTCGCGGGCAGTTGACACAATTTATCGATGAGACGATGTCCTTGATTCCTCCAGGCATTCAGCGCGAGACTCAACCTACCCTGGGATTTCAAAGGGTATTGCAACGGGCAGTATTTCATGTGCAAGCATCTGATAAAAAAGAAGTGACTGGCGCCAATTTATTTGTGGCTCTTTTCAGCGAGCAGGATTCTCATGCGGTCTATTTGTTGAATAAACAGGATATATCACGTTTAGACGTGGTTAATTATTTGGCGCATGGGATTTCAAAAATCGATCTTGACAATGAATCATCAACTGAACGCGCACCGGAAGCAGGAAATTCTGATACCGATACAGGTAGTCCATTGGACAAATATACGACTAATCTTAATGAAGAAGCGTTGCGAGGCCGAATTGATCCATTAATCGGCAGAGAGCTTGAGCTTGAACGAACCATCCAGACGCTGTGCCGCCGCCGCAAAAACAATCCTTTATTGGTCGGCGAAGCGGGTGTTGGTAAAACGGCTATCGCTGAAGGTCTGGCGAAAAGGATTGTTGAAGAAAATGTGCCTGAGATCCTGATGAATAGTGTGATCTATTCATTGGATTTGGGGGCGCTGGTGGCGGGAACGAAATACCGGGGGGATTTTGAGAAGCGTCTTAAAGCGCTGATGAATCAACTTAAGAAAGAGCCGGATTCCATTTTATTTATTGATGAGATTCATACCATTATTGGTGCAGGTTCTGCTTCCGGCGGTGTTATGGATGTATCTAATTTAATTAAACCGGTGCTTGCTTCCGGCCAGTTGCGCTGTATCGGATCGACGACTTATCAGGAGTATAGAGGGGTTTTTGAAAAAGATCATGCCTTGGCGCGTCGATTCCAGAAAATCGATGTTCTGGAGCCTTCAGTTGAAGACACTATTTTGATTTTAAAAGGTTTAAAGTCGCGTTTTGAAGAGCATCATAACGTCAAATATTCCGCAGAAGCATTAAATGTAGCGGCGGAATTGTCTGATCGTTATATCACTGATAGACATTTACCGGATAAAGCGATCGATGTTATAGATGAGGCGGGTGCAAAGCAACGTATGACCGCTGAGGAGGATCGCAAGCAAATCATTGATATCGCAGAAATAGAGGAGATTGTTTCAAAAATTGCCAGAGTACCGGCTAAATCGGTATCCTCTAATGATATAGATAAGCTGGCAAACCTGGAAAAAAATCTGAAAATGTTGGTCTTTGGTCAGGATGAGGCGATTTCAGCGTTAGCTTCGGCGATAAAGCTATCGCGTGCAGGTCTGCGAGATTCTCAGAAGACTATTGGTTCATTTATATTTGCAGGACCTACCGGAGTAGGTAAAACAGAAGTGACACGCCAGCTTGCAAAGGTATTGGGCATTGAGCTGATTCGTTTTGATATGTCTGAGTACATGGAGCGGCATACCGTTTCCAGATTAATAGGGGCGCCTCCGGGCTATGTCGGCTTCGATCAGGGTGGGTTACTGACAGAACAGGTCACCAAACATCCCCATGCAGTGTTACTGTTGGATGAGTTGGAAAAAGCGCATCCCGATGTTTTTAATTTGTTATTGCAGGTCATGGATCATGGTTCATTGACCGACAATAACGGGCGCAAAGCCGATTTCCGTAATATTATTTTGGTGATGACGACAAATGCAGGGGCAGAGGAGGGCAGTCGAGCCTCTATCGGTTTTACCCATCAGGATCATGCAACTGACAGTTTGAAGGTTATAGAGAAAGGTTTCTCGCCTGAATTTCGCAATCGTTTGGATGCGATTATCCAATTTAAACCGCTGGATATATCCATTGTCGGGCATGTGGTTGATAAATTTATATTTGAATTGGAAGCTTTGCTTGCCGAGAAGCATGTAACACTGGCACTTGATGCTGATGCCCGTTTGTGGCTGGCTGAACATGGCTGTGACCCAAAAATGGGAGCAAGGCCAATGGCGAGGTTAATTCAGGAAAAAATCAAAAAACCTCTGGCTAATGACTTGCTGTTTGGTAGACTTGCGCACGGTGGTCATGTCAGAATTTATTTGGAAAATAATGAAATTGCTTTTGCTATAGAGAGTAATGAATTGATTTTTTCTGAATCCAATTTTTAATTGCGGCAGGCTAGTCATAAACAATTTATCAGAAGACTTGCTTGAGCTATACCTATTAGATAATAAGAGGTTTATATCAGTAGTTTGACGGGATTAGCGCATACGGAAAGTGATGCGGCCTTTTGTTAAATCATAGGGTGTCATCTCGACTTTAACGCTATCGCCAGTTAGAATGCGGATATAATGCTTGCGCATTTTGCCAGAGATATGAGCAGTCACAATATGACCATTCTCCAGTTCAACGCGGAACATGGTATTGGGAAGCGTATCGATTACCTTCCCTTCCATCTCAATTTGATCTTCTTTAGCCATTTTTTTTGTCCAGGTAATTTAAACCGCTAATAATAACATAAGCAGGTTTTTAACAACAGAAGCGAGTTGTTTTTGTTTGTTAAAC
>JBAQEN010000099.1:0-14393 GCA_049286765.1 Methylococcaceae bacterium | reverse complement strand
AAAATGAAACAATCTTGCAACTCTTCAACTGTCAAACCCAGTTGTTTAGCGCCCGTGTGATTAACCGATAAAATACGGCCATCTTCCTTAAGATTGAACACCATCGTCGGATTATCATCAAACAGCGTCAGATAGCGGCCTTTTTCCCGTATCAACGCCTGATTTTGAATTTCAACGGTATTGATCAAATCATTGAAGGCCTCAACCAGGACACCCAATTCATCATTATTGACTTTAATAGCTCGCAATGAATAATTTTTGGTATCACTAATCGCTTTAACTGTCTGCACCAGCTTTTTGACCGGCGATGAAATCAGCCTTAATAGCGGTGCTGATAAAAAGAAGGTCAGTATCGACACACCGACTAATACCAAAAACAGCAAACCGGTAAATTGTATTTTTCGCCAATAGGCCTGCGTATAATTCGCATGAATATAAACAGTGCCCAGCATTTCCGCATCAACAACAATGGGCTGAATTATAAATAAATGAACGGATTCAAACCGGGTCTTTTCATCTTTAATGGAGGCAGGACAGGTTAAGCCTTCAGAACTATTTTTTAATAATTGTGAAAAAACAACACCACGTGCATCATAAAGGCAGGCTATCTGTAATTCTGGCAGGGTATTAAGTACAGCAAGATTCTCCTTGACCAACTCTCTATCATCAAATAGCAACGCTGCTGTACTGCGGTTACCTATGATTGCCGCCAGGGTTGACAAATCATCCCGGGTATTTTTCTGAAACTCGGTAATTTCAAGTAGTATCAGGAAGACACCGGCAAATAATAACGATATCACACTGGGGAAAATTAACGTCAGCAACAGCTTTTGTTTTATCGACAGACTGCGAACCTTGTTAATCACCGTTACCTCCCGCAACAATTTCAGCGACTTCCAATAATTTCGCACTGACTTTCAAATCGCTCTGTTTAATCTTTTTCAGATTAATCTGTAATTTTATTTTCCCTTCCCGGTTTACAAAACCAACCATTCCACCTTGCATTGCAAAGTCATCGCCTTCACCCACGGTTAATGTCTTATTAAGATCGCGAATAACCAGCGTGCCATTACCAATAACCTCTTTACGAACAGAACCAATAGAAGAGCCGACAAAAATAATATGACAATGCGGTTTATTATTTGTGCGTTTAAGGGCGTCCAGGCTGGCAAACCTGAATAATTTAATGGGCCGCCCGAATGCAGAACGTTTTTCTATGGGATCAATTAATTCGCCAAAAGGATCCTCTCCTAAAATACAAAGATTAAAGGTGTCAGAATTAACTTCCGGCCAGGTGACAAATTTAGTGAAGTTATATAAATAACCGGCCTTTATTTTATATTCAACAGAGGCATCATCTGCGTAAAGCAACGGCGAAAACAATAAACAGACTAACGTCAATAGCATGCAAATGTATTTCATCTCTTCATTTTACGTAGATGGTAAAAAGAGTGTAAAACTTGCAATGGTGTACCCGCGTATTTTCATTATTTGGTAAAATCAAGCTTAGTCTATAACGGCCAAACTGGCTATTTGACAAAAAACCTCTTCATTACTCTTATCATATAGTTATGATCCAATACACCGGCGCTTTCCCTGATACTGTGCATGGCCCACATCGGACAACCGACATCAACAGCTCGAATACCCAATCTGGCTGATGTTATCGGCCCAATAGTACTACCGCAAGCCAGATCGCTACGATGTGAATATTTCTGGTAGGGCACACCCGCTTGTTCACACCAATCAACAAACATCGCTTGTGAAACACTGTCCGAACTGTATCGATGATTAGCATTGACTTTGATCACCGGCCCCCGATTAACAATGACTTTATGATCCGGATCATAGGCTAAAGGAAAACTAGGCTGATAGGCATGGGCCATATCAGCGCTAACCATAAAACTTTTCGCCAGGGCTCTGGCAAAATCTTCTCTATTAATTTCAGATGCTATAGCGATACGCTGAAGGACATGGGTAAAAAAACTGCCATCAGCGCCTTTATTGCTTTCACTGCCAATTTCTTCATGATCGAAAAACGCACAAACCAAGGTATTGCCGGTATTTAACACTTCATCATCAAGTAAAGCCTGCAGGGCTGCATGACACGAGGCCAGATTATCCAGTTGGCTGTCTGCATAAAATTCACTATTACTCCCCCAGAATGCACCTTTCTGGGTGTCATACACAGCCAGATCCCAGGATAAAATACGCTCTGCATCACAGCCTGATTGCTGTTGCAATAGCGCTGAAAAACAGGCCTGCGGGAGACATTCACCAGCCATTGCCGATAAAATCAAAGGCAACTCGTTCTGCTTATGTAGTTTCAAACCTTCTTCATTGACCGCCCTGTTCATATGAATGGCCAAATTGGGTAATCGTAGTAGCGGTTGATCAACCTTTACCAGCATACCCGCTATTTCGTCTTCTTCATTTTTATAACTAATCCGTCCTGCAAGACTCAAATCTCTATCGGTAAATGTAGCAAGAATAGGACCTCCATAAACTTCAACGCCCAATCTTAACAAGCCATCCACTGCACTTGCAGCATTCGGTTTTATTCTTAATCCGGGAGAGTCGGTATGAGCGCCAATTATTTTGAACCCCGTTTCAAGCAACGGTTTTTGACCCTGTACAAAGATGATAATTGAAGAATCATCACGGATAACGTAATAACGGCCTCCCGGCTGCAATAGCCACTTTGCTGTTTCATCCAGTTTTACAAACTGAAAATCTGCTAGACGAGCTTCAACAGTTTTAACCGCATGCCATGGACTGGGGCTGGCATCAATAAAATCGAGTAAGTTTTGTACCTGCTGCAAAGCGCTCATAATTTTTCTTTTAAATCCAGAGCGGCGGAGTTAATACAGTAACGTAGCCCCGTAGGTTCAGGACCATCTTCAAAGACATGGCCCAAATGTGAATCACAGACCTTACAGGTCACTTCAACCCTCCGCATTCCATGACTGGTATCAATATGTTCATTCACGCTGCCTTCAGGTAAATCGGCCCAGAAACTTGGCCATCCCGAACCTGAGTCGTATTTGGCATTAGAGTCAAACAAAGGGCTACCGCAACAAATACAATGGTACATACCCGCCTTTTTGCAATCCGCATATTTTCCAGTAAAAGGCGGCTCAGTACCTTTTAAACGACAAATACTAAATTGTTCCGGCGTTAATTTATCCAACCATTGATCATCATTAGTATGCTTTTTATCAGTCATAGCCCCTCACCTTTCACGCTATTAAAATTCACATTGTACGCGCTGAAAACTGCATTGCCAAAACTACAGCAACACAGAACAACCTCTAAACTCCTCTTTAAGGTCATCCCCAAATTTCAGATCTGTATTCAAACAAAACATAGTATTTATAGCGACATCGCTTCAGTCCATCATGCCTTGCTATATTCTTGCCACGGGAGAGTGGAGTCATTGCAATCAGTTCTAATTAACCGGAAAATTCTGCTCCTGATACAGATAAGATACAATGGCATATACATAAACCATATATTATTCTGTAGATGTTTAGATTAAGCCAGTATATGCGGGAACTAATAGCCCCAACACCATTAAAGCCGACCCGAAAACCTTCGGCTCCGGTAGTAATATGGAATTTAATCCGCCGCTGCAATCTTACCTGCAAGCACTGCTACACTACGTCAGCGGATATTGATTTTCCAGGCGAGTTGACTACACCGGAAATCTATAGGGTCATGGATGACTTAAAAGCTTTTAAAGTGCCGGTTTTAATTTTGTCCGGCGGCGAGCCGTTATTACATCCTGATATTTTTAATATTTCCCGCCGGGCAAAAGACATGGGTTTTTATGTTGCACTATCCAGCAACGGCACTAAAATTTCCGTAGATAATATTGATGAAATTGCCGCTATTGATTATCAATATATCGGCGTTAGCCTGGATGGCATTAAAGATACGCATGACCAGTTCCGGCGCGTAAAAGGCTCTTTTGACCAGGCGCTGCAAGGCATTCATTTATGTCTGGAAAAAGGCATCAAAGTGGGCATTCGCTTTACCTTAACCCAGGATAACGCCGGCGATTTTCCAGCCTTGTTACAGTTAATGGATGATAATAATATCGACAAGTTTTATTTATCGCATTTGAACTATGGCGGCCGCGGTAATAGAAACCGCAAGGATGACGCCCATTATGAAATGACGCGGGATGCCATGGATTTGTTGTTTGAGACGTGTTATGAATGGCTTAAAGCTGGTAATGATAGCGAATTTGTTACGGGCAATAATGACGCCGATGCTGTTTATTACCTGCATTGGGTCATAAAGCATTTCCCGGATAAGGCCGGGCATATCAAAGCCAAGCTGGAACAATGGGGCGGCAACGCATCGGGCGTTAATGTCGCCAATATCGACAAGCTGGGTAATGTCCATCCTGACACTTTCTGGTGGCATTATGATTTAGGCAATGTCAAAAAACGCCCTTTTTCTGAAATATGGATGGACACGTCCGATCCATTAATGGCCGGTCTCAAACAAACCCCAAGACCTCTGGAGGGCCGCTGTGCAAGCTGTCATTATCAAAGCATCTGCAATGGCAATACCCGCGTCAGAGCCGCGCAAACCACGTCTAACTACTGGGCTGAAGATCCGGGTTGTTATCTGACTGACGTTGAAATAGCGGAGCCTGTATATTCTTCTAGGATCTGAAGAACTGGAAAGACAGCTAGCCATTAATTGGCGCGTTACAGGTTAGTTTAAGTGGTGATGCGCAAATGCAAGCGAACATGCATTGGCAACTTAAAAACTGGGCAAGACCGGCCAACACAATCATTAATAGTGATTTAATCGCTGTTTAACGGTGTTCATTGGCATATAATCAAAAACAATGAAACTACATCAATTACGTTATATTTATGAAATAGCTCGCCAGGGCTTGAATGTGTCCCAAGCCGCCGAGGTATTGCATACGTCACAATCCGGTGTCAGTAAAGCCTGCCAATTGCTGGAAGAAGAACTTAACCTGCAAATTTTTCAGCGCCACGGAAAGCGACTCATCGGAATTACCGAACCGGGTAAAATTATTTTGAATCTGGCTGAGCGCGTGATGGGCGAGCTGGAGAACATCGCGCGCGTAGGGGAGGAGTTCACCCAAAAAGAGACGGGTACACTCACTGTCGCTGCCACCCATACCCAGGCACGCTATCGTTTACCTAATGCAGTAAAAATTTTTATGCTGCATTATCCAAATGTAGCGCTCCATATTCATCAAGGCAACCCGACCCAGGTTGCAGAACAGGTGGCGAGCGGCGAAGCTGATATCGGCATCGCAACTGAAGCCATTAGTACTTACGATAAACTGCTTTGTTTACCTTGCTATCAATGGAATCGCTGCGTAATAACCCCGCACAATCATCCATTACTCAATGACTTGCCGCTTACACTGGAAAAAATCACACTGTACCCTTTAATCACTTATGATTTCGCTGTTACCGGCGGCTCTTTAGTCAGTCACGTTTTTAACCAGACAAGACTAAAGCCTAACGTAGTATTAACAGCGATTGATGCGGACGTGATTAAAACTTATGTAAACCTTGGGCTAGGTATCGGTTTGCTGGCAAATATAGCATACGACCCGGTGCGTGATGCAAATTTAGGTATGCTGGATGCCAGTCATCTATTTCCACCCAGTACAACCTATCTTGGCGTGCGCCGTGATGCTTTTCTGCGTGGCTTTATGTATGAGTTTATTCAACTGCTCGCGCCGCAATTTGATCGTAACGCGGTAGATGCAGCGTTTAAATGAACCGCACTTAGCAACTGAAAATCAGCACTTTTTATTGCGAAAAAAATTGCTTTGTAGTTACCTGATTAGGCGGTTAATGTTGGAAAGGTAACCGTTCTGATAGGCCGCAACGCTTGCATCAAAAGTACTTCGATTAATCTTCCGGCATGTTTCAATTGATCCTCAGGAAATCGTATAGCCAAACAAACACAGGCCCCAATATTATCAAGTAATTTCTGGGCCTGGTTATTACTGTTTCAAACGAATTGGGCAAAATTAGAATTGCCGTTGACGCTAAAGAACGATTTCAGATTTTCATCATTTATGGAGGCTTCATGAACTGGAACTCAATCTGGGCGACTCCGTTTGGGTCAACTTTAAATCAAATGCTGCCATGGCTTTCTAAAACAGGGTCATTCAGATTATCATGTAATTCAATTTTGCCGCAAGGTAACCAACAATGATTTATCATGATGCCTTATGAAAACCAGACAATTATTTCTGTTATTAACTGCGTACTCTGCTTTGACAGGCTGCGGACAACCCGGCCCCCTTTATCTGCCGGGCACCGCTCCACCTATTCATGTAGAGCCTGAGCCCAAACCTGAACCAAAATCCGAACCCGAAAACAACAAATAGCAATGGATTATTTTAATTACCGAAACAATGAGCTTTTCGCAGAAGATGTCGCTGTGCAGGACATAATCAATAAATATGGCAGCCCTTGTTACATTTATTCCAGAGCTACATTGGAAAGACACTGGAAGGCGTTTGATCAGGCCTTTAGCGATCATGCGCATTTGATCTGCTATGCTGTAAAAGCAAATTCCAATATCGCTATTCTTAATCTGCTTGCACGTTTAGGTTCGGGTTTTGATATTGTCTCGCTCGGTGAACTGGAGCGGGTCATTGCAGCAGGTGGCGATACTGGAAAAATCGTTTTTTCAGGCGTTGGTAAACGCGAAGATGAAATTATAGCGGCCCTAAAAATCGGCATACGCTGTTTTAATATTGAAGTCAGCGGAGAACTGGACCGAATTAACCGGCTTGCAGAACAATGGGGCGTTATTGCACCGGTTTCATTTCGAGTAAATCCTGATGTCGATGCCAAAACGCATCCCTACATTTCCACGGGTTTAAAGGAAAACAAATTCGGTATTGACATTGAACAGGCATTGAAAGAATATCGTCGCGCAGCAACTATGCCACACATCGATGTTATCGGCATAGACTGTCATATCGGCTCACAACTAACCGAAACACGGCCCTTTCTGGACGCACTGGATAAAATTCTTGATCTGGTTTCAGTGCTGAAAACCGACGGTATTAATCTGCATCATCTGGATTTGGGTGGCGGACTCGGCATTCGTTATAACGAGGAAGAGCCACCCGAACCGGCTGAATATATAAAAGCGGTTTTAGAACGAATAGGCAAAAGTGATTTTGAAATTTTATTGGAACCAGGTCGCGCCATCGTTGGCAATGCAGGTATTCTGGTGACAAAGATTGAATACCTTAAACCCACTGCTCATAAAAACTTTGCCATCGTCGATGCTGCCATGAATGATTTAATGCGGCCATCGCTGTATAGCGCCTGGCAAGAAATTATCCCTGTCAATCAGCAAAGCAACGCAACCGAACATCTATGGGATATAGTCGGGCCAGTCTGTGAAACCGGCGATTTTTTGGGTAAAAATCGTGCACTTAAACTATCTCAAGGTGATTTATTAGCGATACGCTCATCGGGAGCTTATGGATTTTCCATGAGTTCCAATTACAATTCCAGACCGCGCGTTGCTGAGTTGATGGCTGATGGCAATGATGTCTATTTAATCAGGGAAAGAGAACGTATTGCCCAGCTTTGGGCGGGTGAGCAATTGTTACCCTGATTTTGATCATCGGATTAAACTACAGATAACCCAAGAAAAATTTCGCAACATGAAAGACATAAAATGATTAACTTTACTAAAATGCACGGACTCGGCAATGATTTTGTGGTTATTGACGCAATCAATCAGCGCATAGCCTTAACACCTGAGCAAATCCGGCTCATGTCTGATCGACACTTTGGCATTGGTTTTGACCAACTTCTGCTGGTCGAAAATCCTGTTAGCATTAATGCCGACTTTAAATACCGGATTTTTAATGCTGATGGCGGTGAAGTCGCGCAATGCGGCAATGGCGCACGCTGTTTTGCCCGTTTCGTGCACGATAAAAACCTGTCCGGAAAAAACGAAATTCGAGTTGATACTAACTCGGGGCAATTATTGCTGCGTATTAATGAAAATGGACAGGTTACTGTCAATATGGGCGTTCCCAGGCACAAACCCGCTGAAATTCCCCTGCTTGCTGAACAGGAGTCGCTAATTTATAAAGTCTCTGTAGAAGGGAGTGAACAAGCATTTGCCGCCGTTTCCATCGGTAATCCACACGCAGTTATTCAAGTCAATGATGTTAACACCGCAGCCGTAGCTAAGTTGGGGCAAGCACTGGAAAACCATGCTGTTTTTCCAGAACGCGCCAACATTGGCTTTATGCAGGTTATAGAGCGAAACCGTATTAAACTCCGCGTTTATGAACGAGGCGCCGCTGAAACCCTGGCTTGCGGCAGTGGCGCGTGTGCCGCCGTTGTTACCGGCATCGAGCAAAATCTGCTAAATCATGATGTCTGTGTGGAATTACCTGGGGGGGAGTTAAAAATAAGCTGGACAGGTCGTGGTCAAGCCGTGTTAATGACAGGACCTGCCATTTCTGTTTTTGAAGGGACCATCAATCTATGAGTAAACACAAATCAGATTTAATCGAATCTCAAGTTGAAGCCTATCTACAGCAGCATCCGGAATTCTTCCATGAACATTTAAACTTACTGGAGCACATGAGTATTCCTCATCCCAGCGGGACCGCCATCTCCCTGATTTCAAAACAACTTGAGCTATTTCGAAGCAGACATCAAGAAATGGAAAATCAGCTCACTGCTCTCATAGAAATAGCCAGGGATAATGATACCTATTTTATTCGTATGCATAAGCTCACGCTGGCCCTGCTTGAAGCATCAACACTGGAACAAGCTATCGCCAATCTTGATTTGGTACTGACCGATTATTTTCTAACTGATTTTGTCGCAGTGCGCATCATTAAACAGTGCCCCGAATCAACTATTGCGAATTTGTTTATTGAACCCGGCAGCGAAAATCTGCAACCGTTTTTTAAAGAGCTTGCCAGCAATAAGCCCAAATGTGGCCGCCCGACTTTAGCCCAGGCAAAGGTACTATTCGGCCACTCGGCTGTTGAAGTAAAATCCTGCGCTATTATCCCTATGACTTTCACCGAACTGGATGGCATTCTAGCAATAGGCAGCCGTGATGAAGGCCGGTTTCATCACAGCATGGGCAATCTATTTTTAACTCAAATGAGCGAAATCATTGGCACTCGTTTGATTTCATTGTTACGGCAGACATCCAATGCATGCTGACTCGAAGCTAATGCTGGATGCCTTTTTCGAACAGTTGACTTATGAGAAACGTGCATCCGAACACACGGTTAAAAGCTATCGGCATGACATTGAATACTTAGCCAGCTATTGCCTAGACAAATCCGTAGACCGCTGGACCGACCTAAAGCAAAGCGATATCCGGGCACATATAGCCAGTCGCCATCGCCAAGGCATCAGCAGTAAAAGCTTGCAACGAGAACTCTCAGCAATACGCAGTTTTTATAATTTTCTGCTAAAAAATCATTTGGTTGACAGCAATCCCGCACAGCCTGTCAAAGCACCCAAGCAAGCCAGAAAACTGCCTAAGACCCTGGATGTGGATCAGATAAACGGCTTGCTGGAAGCAGGTACAAGTTCAGCTTTAGAAATCCGTGATCTGGCTATCTTCGAATTATTCTATTCTTCCGGTTTACGTCTTAGCGAACTTGCTGCGCTTAATCTAAGTGATGTTGATCTGCCTGATAACTCGCTTATTGTTCGTAATGGTAAAGGTGGAAAATCCAGGATATTACCTATAGGCAGTAAAGCCGTCACTGCGATTAACAACTGGTTACAACAGCGTTTAAAAAATGTCTCTCTCCTCTCAGAACCCGCTTTATTTGTTTCAGCACGAGGTACACGGCTCGGCCAACGTAGTATCGAATTAAGACTGGAACAATGGTGTAAAAAAAAGGGCATCGCCGAACATATACATCCGCACATGCTGAGACATTCTTTTGCCAGTCATTTACTCGAATCCAGCCAGGATTTGAGAGCCGTTCAGGAACTGCTTGGACACAGTAATATCAGCACCACGCAAATATACACACATCTGGATTTCCAGCATCTTGCGGACGTTTATGATAAAGCCCATCCAAGAGCCAAAAAAAGATCAGAATAGCCTCTTTGCTTCCCAAGCAAAAAATTAAAAAACCTGCTACCATGTAAACTATTTCTCGGAAAAAGCAGTCTGTTTAATCTAAAAAACACACCCTCTTAACAGGACACCTGAAAATGGCAGCAAGCGAAACACTGGACGATATAAAATCTAAGGGAATACTATGGGGCTTTGGTGTTCTTAGCCTTATTCTAGTAGTCATCCTGGTTATCCTGGGCGCGTGGTGGGGAAGTGAACCTGAGCAGTTCAATATACAGGATGAAGCGCTCAAACGGGCAAAAGAAACCAACACTTCAGAAATGCCCATTGGTTATACCTATACCAACACGCTAGCCCATATTGCTGAAGTTTTGCTGCATAAAAGCGGCGGCTACATCACTAATGATGTAGCGCCTCCCGGCGTATTCCTCGACAACATTTCCAATTGGGAATATGGCGCTTTGGTAATGTTGCGCGATGCCACAACAGCGTTAAGAAATCACTTTGCCAGAGATCAGTCACAATCCGCCGAAGACGCTGATCTGGCAGTCGCAGAACCCTACTTTTATTACGAGCACAACTCATGGGCTTTGCCATCGACGGAAGCTGAATATCAAAAAGGCATTGATGCCCTGCATAAGTATATGTCGCGTCTGCAAAAATACGGCGGTCCCGTTAAAAAAGCGCAATTTTATTCCAGAGCCGACAATCTTTGGCAGTATACCGAGGTTGTGATAAAACGTCTGGGCGGTCTGTCAACCCGGCTGAGCGCAAACAGTTCCAGCAACTATGGGCCGGGGCTAACCGAACTTGAGAAACAGGCCGCTGATGAAAAAGGAACGCCCGTGACTAAAGTATCATGGCTGGAGATTGATGATGTTTTCTATGAAGCTCGCGGCGCAAGCTGGGCTTTATTACATATACTCAGGGCTATAAAACATGACTTCGCTGATATTCTCCTGGATAAACGGGCGATGCGTACGGTTGATATTATGATCAAATCGCTGGAAAATGCCCTGACGCCTATATTAAGCCCGATGATTTTAAATGGCAGCGGCTACGGCCTGTTCGCTAACTATTCCCTGTCAATGGCAAATTATATTGCTCGCGCTAATGCCGCAGCTCTTGATTTGCGTGACATTATGAACCGAGGTTAATTAATACTATGGATGAACAAATCAACTATAACCTGAAACAATTGAGTACCTGGAAACGAATTTTCTTCATGCTGGTTTTTGCTGCAATTGGGGCTCTGGTAAGAATGATACTTTGGGCAGTTATCATATTACAGGTAGCATCCACCCTCTTGACGGGCAAAGCGAACCAAAATATCTTAAGTTTTGGACGCAGTCTTTCGATCTATACTTACCACATACTGCTGTTCCTGACGTTCAACACAGAAACGATGCCTTTTCCTTTCTCCCCCTGGAATCTGACCGCAGATTTGCAACTACCGGAACCACCCGAAAAATAGACCGTCATGTACTCTGTCCGCAAAATCATTCATATTGATATGGATGCTTTTTTTGCGGCCATAGAGCAACGTGATTTCCCGCAATACCGCAACAAGCCGCTGATAGTCGGGGGCGCTCCCGACTCTCGCGGAGTTGTTGCAACCTGCAGCTATGAAGCAAGAAAATATGGCGTTCATTCAGCCATGCCTTCATCCCACGCTTATCGCCTATGTCCTCAGGCGGTTTTCGTAAAACCCCGCTTCGAAGTCTATCAGGAGGCTTCAAGGGCTATTCGAAAAATATTAGCCGATTATACTGAGCTTTTTGAGCCGGTCTCTCTAGACGAAGCCTATCTGGATGTTAGCGGAACAGGCCTGCATCAAGGTTCAGCAATGTTAATTGCCAGAGACATCAAAACAGCAATTAGACAGCAAACAGGGCTTATCGCGTCAGCAGGCGTGTCTTATAATAAATTCCTCGCTAAAATTGCCTCGGACATGAATAAACCCGATGGACTTTATGTCATCACCCCGGAACAGGGCGCTAAATTTGTCGAACAACTCCCGGTAGCCCAATTCCATGGCATAGGCAAAGTAACATCGGGCAAAATGCAGTCTCTGGGTATTCAGACAGGCAAAGACCTGAAAAAACTGTCTTTGGCACAATTGCAGCAGCATTTTGGCAAGTCCGGCTTGTATTATTACAACCTCTCCAGAGGCATTGATAACCGAGCAATCAACAGCCATAGAATCAGCAAATCAATAGGCGTGGAAATTACTTTTCAGCAGGATATTAAAACCCGACAAGAAGTCGTGCAGCACTTGCGAAGCCTGTTGGAAAATGCTTTAAAAAAAACCGCCGAAAAACAGTTGGCCGCACGCACGCTAACGGTAAAAATCAAATATCATGACTTTGTTCAAATCACCCGCAGCCGAACCTTGCCGTATAACGTTACAAGCACGACAAACACATTGACTGTTCTGGAAAATTTATTATCAAACACCGATATTGGTAATCGTAGTGTGCGTTTGCTAGGGGTCACACTCTCATCCCTGGACAATGAGCCCATACTTAATCGTTTCCAGCAAATGGATTTATTTAGCGACTTTTAAGCTTACTTTATTGACAGCAGTCATCGACCAATGGGGAGAAATCTTAAGATTTCCAGGCTTTCTCCCATTGGTCGAAATGACAGAAATTCCCTATCTTGCCGTGGAAATATATCTTTTATTATTTCGAGAGATGACTAACTTTTTCATGATCATCAGATTCAATAGTCTGTTCGTCGTCGCTTTCAGGCCCATCTTCACCCTTAAATAAATATTTCAAATAGCGATATAACAATCGGGACGATTTCGGAGGTTTGGCTGCTTCCGCTTCTTTCTGGGCATTGCGCACCAGTTGCCTTAGCTGTTGCCGATCTGCATCAGGATGCTTGTCAAGCAATTCTGTTAACGCATCATAGCCTTCTGCAATCAATCGGTCGCGCCAGCGTTCAACAATATGATGCTCTCTGACAGCATGTGCGCTTTTGTTTTTTATACGCGCCAGTTTTTCCTGTATGGGTTCTACGTCTATTTTATGTAGCTGACCAGCGATAAATTTCAGCAATCGCTTTCTTGCTCCTTTCAGCGGCATTCCTGCGACTTCCGCAACGGCTTTATATATATTTTCAGGTAGCTTAAGGGTTTTTAACTGAGTCCCAGACAACTCAGACATTTCTTCTCCTAATGCAAAAAGCACGGCGATGTCCTTCTTTAATTGGGTTTTATTGGGTCGGACAGCGTAGTATTCTACGTCATCCTCATCATATTCGTATTCTTCGCTCATTTCATACCTATATTTAAAAAATATCGCATCTTCTTATCAAAGAACATGCCGAACGCAATTCACCTTGCCAGTCCATCTGGATTCTGCTAACCAGTCTCCCAGGTAAACCATCATTCCTAAAGAACCTCATAGTTATAACTCAGCTATCACCATTTATCCACTTTGGCTTACTTTAGCATAGGCTGTTTAATAACTTTCCATGCCTCTATTTTTTGCTCTAATTTTAATGATGCATAAGCAGGACTTGTTGAAGGCAGGCAATGATATTCAAGGTAAGAAAAACGGTGCTTTAAAACCGGCAGAATCCGTTGTTGATATACCCTTTCAGCCATCTTGCCATTAAAGAACACTTGCTTGATACATTTATACTCGGCAAAAAAGCCCGCTAAATCATTTATTCTGATGGTCGCCAACTTTATATTAGAATCTGAACTGCCCGATCGACTGCAACTTTGCATCACATCCCAGACAGCTATCCCATTTTCCATTAGCATCTCTTTACGCCGCTGATAACAAAACTCGGGATCAAAACCAAACAACGCACTCATCATTGGCCAGAAAGCATTTCTGTGATGTCCGTAATACTGTTGCTTCAGTAATGAAGCCTCACTCGGCATGGACCCCAATATTAATACTCTTGCATTAGCCGAAACAATGGGGGCAAACCCATCTATATCAGACATGATGTACTCATCATAAAATTTACTTTATTTTTATACCGCTAAATTTGCGATAATGCCCAGTCATTATTTTTAAAGGATATCAGTTACCCATGTGGTTTAAAAATCTTAGCGTTTTTCGTCTTACCGAAGCTTTCACCTTAGCCCCAGAAGAACTGGAGCAAAAACTTGAACCTCTGTCTTTTCGTCCCTGCGGCCCTCATGAGGAGTATACTTTTGGCTGGACTTCACCATTAGGAAAAACAGCACAACAACTCGTACATAGCGCTAACGGCTTTATAATGCTGTGTGTAAAAAAAGAAGAAAGAGTCCTGCCATC
>JBAQEN010000098.1:0-2145 GCA_049286765.1 Methylococcaceae bacterium | reverse complement strand
CTATTGGTTAGTGCCAATATTTATATTTTAGAGTCGCTCAGAGCGAGCGAAGGCGGCGCCGGCTATGAATCAATTCAGGGCGCTGACAGGAAAGATCCAGGGGATTTTCTGGGCTTTGCCGGTGTTTTAAAGTCGCTTTATTTTGAGCTATCTCCTTCAATAATAGGCTTCCTGGCTATAGCATTCGTCCGTTTAAAATTTATCACTAAAGAAAGTTTTTCAGTGGCTAATTTATTCGGCGGCATCAAAGAGATGTTTCTAGCTATAAAACAAAGTTTTAAAACACCAGAATAAAAATCAGTTTATTAATAAAAGCTCAAGCAAAACTTGGGCTTTTATTATATTAATTAGTGTGTTACGATCCTAATACAGTCGAAACAAGAAAAATGATTGCAGCAACAAATAAAACCGTAAAAATCAAGCCTGCAATAATATAAGTTGAAAGTGATCCTTGTTCGAAATCTTTTTTTCTATTATCCTCACTTTGCACACCAATAAAAGCAGCTAGAACGCTCTTGATTACTTGAGTAATGGTTGGTTTTGACATGCTCATCTCCTAGAAAAAAGAGATAAAAATAATAGTGCTAGCCGGCTTTTTAAGCAATGATTATATTCAGGCAAAACAACTACCCTTGGCAATTTTAATGAGCAAAACAGAATTATTAAAACAGTGTTTGTCGCAAAAAATACTGTTTCTCGATGGCGCAATGGGCACGATGATCCAAAGCTACAAACTGGAAGAAAAAGATTATCGGGGGGATCGTTTTGCCGGATGGGATGTCGATCTTAAGGGAAATAATGATTTGCTGTCATTAACCCAACCGGACATTATTAAAGCCATTCATAACGCTTATTACGAGGCGGGTTCTGATATTGTTGAAACCAATACGTTCAATGCTACCAGCATTGCTATGGCTGATTACCGGATGGAAGACCTGGCCTATGAAATTAACCTTGAGTCTGCGCGTTTAGCAAAGCAGGCTGCCGATGATTACAGCAATAAAACGCCCGAAAAACCACGATTTGTCGCGGGCGTTTTAGGCCCAACCAACCGCACTGCATCAATGTCGCCCGATGTTAATGACCCCGGATTTCGTAATATTTCCTTTGACCAGTTAGTTGCAGCTTATACAGACTCCACAAAAGGATTGATTGAAGGTGGCGCAGATATTATTCTGATTGAAACCATTTTTGATACGCTGAATGCCAAGGCAGCCATTTTTGCCGTTGAACAAGTTTTTGAAAATATCGGTTATAAACTACCGGTAATGATTTCCGGCACCATTACCGACGCATCGGGCAGAACATTGTCCGGACAAACCGTTGTAGCTTTTTGGCATTCATTAAAACATGTTAATCCCATATCCTTTGGTTTTAACTGTGCGTTAGGCGCCAAAGAACTGCGTCAGCATATCGATGAATTATCAACTATTGCAGACACGCACGTTTCTGCTCATCCAAATGCGGGGCTGCCTAATGAATTCGGCGAATACGATGAATCACCGGAAGCTATGGCGCGGGAGCTTGCCGATTGGGCGCGTAACGGCTACCTGAATATAATTGGCGGCTGTTGTGGTACGTCGCCTGCGCATATCAAGGCCATCGTCGAAGCAGTTAAGCCATACCCGCCCAGAATTGTTCCCGTTATTGAAAAACGATGCAGATTAGCGGGCCTGGAACCGATGTCTATCGGCCCCGATACGCTATTTGTCAATGTTGGCGAACGCACCAACGTAACCGGCTCAGCTGCATTCAAACGGCTGATCATTCAAGGAGATTTTGAAACCGCTTTAGAAGTTGCCAAGCAGCAGGTTGAAAACGGCGCACAAATTATCGACATCAACATGGACGAGGGCATGCTGGAATCAAAAGAAGCGATGGTGCGCTTTTTAATGCTGATTGCCTCCGAACCGGATATTGCCAAAGTACCGATAATGCTGGATTCCTCTAAATGGGATATTTTGGAGGCAGGTTTAAAATGTATCCAGGGCAAAGGTATAGTCAATTCCATCTCGCTTAAAGAAGGTGAGGACGTCTTTATTAACCACGCCAAACTTGTACATCGTTATGGCGCGGCGGTCATTGTCATGGCATTTGATGAGGAAGGTCAGGCGGATACCAAAGCAAGAAAAGTCGAGATTTGTC
>JBAQEN010000097.1:0-2247 GCA_049286765.1 Methylococcaceae bacterium | reverse complement strand
TTATTGGTGGGCGGCGATTATTATCGCGCCGATTATCGGGCAACGTCGGCGGGTTTTACGCTGGCTACTCGCGATACGACTAATCTTTACAATCCTATTCACCAGGCAGGTCCTCCGACAATTTTGCCAGCTGCCGTCACCACCGATAACTTCACATTACCTTGGTTTGGCCTTTATGCTCAAGATCAAATCGAGCTTCCTTATAATTTCCATGTTTTGGCGGGTTTGCGTTATGACAATTCCGAGACCTCCGGCACGAGTACCGGTGAGAATGGTGGGCCGGTTAAAGATTCCAGTTATGACAAGGTTTCGCCACGCGGCGGTTTGGTGTGGCAACCCATACCTGAGCTATCTCTCTATGGCAGTTACACTGAGAATTTCGGCGCACCAAACAATTTCTGGGCAAATACGCAACCTCTGCCGCCACAGACCGCTCAACAATGGGAAACCGGCATCAAGACCGAACTTTTCGATGGCCGTTTCAGCGGCACAATCGCCTATTTCGACCTGAAGAAGCAAAATCTGCCTATCCAGGTGGATCCGCTAACCTCAAAAGCGATTGGCGAGGCCGAAAGCAGAGGGATCGAGCTGGATTTAACGGGTGAAATCCTACCGGGATGGAACATCATCGGCGCCTACGCATACACGCCATTCGCCAAGACCCTCAAAGACAGCGTCGGCGCCGGAACGGAGGGTAAGCGTCTGAATAATGCTCCGGTGAACAGTGGTAGCTTATGGACAGCCTACGAATTCCAAAAAGAACCTTTGCATGGCTTGAAATTAGGCGCAGGAGCACAAGCAGTGGGGCAGCGTGAAATCGGTTATACCGAAACGGCGCAAGCTCCCGGTTATGTAACAGCCAATCTGATGGTAAGTAAACTATGGAAGGTTGGAGCATCCCGTCTCACCACCCAACTTAACGTTGATAATTTGCTCGATAAGACCTACACAGGCAGTATCTATAGCTACGGGCCAACTTTATACGGGGCGCCGCGCACGTTTATGGGTTCAATCAAGATTGAGTATTGATGTGTATTAGCCACAATCGGGTTGTCGCAATTGATAGGGAACCGATGCGACTTTGTTGGGTTAACAATGCCAAAAGTAGACGCTTTAGACGATGCAGGAGCAGCGTAGCGGTGTGCCGAGGCGAAGCCGTTAACCCTCAACGCTGCTTATTTATAATTTTTTATCTTTTAGGTAAGGATTTTTTGTGGTTGAAACGTCTTATAGTTGAAGCTCGAAATTACTTGTTATTTTACCTTCCAGTAATAGCCGCTTAATCAGGGCGGCAGATTTGGAGTTTCAATTTCTCTCTCAGTTTCTCGTCAGGCACGACGTTAGTATTCCAGGGATGGTTTTTTTAATTCAACAACGTGTTTCGATTTTCTGAGAGGTTTGATTTGAATTATTGAATGTGATGATTGGGGTGGTGCGTATTCCGCTGTACAGAAACAAACCTGTTTAGTGAATGGAAACGAAAAATTTACAACGTCAGGTGAGGATTTATGGTGCCTGTTTCGTCTTATCTGGAAATGAAGCTATTAATGACTGATGCTGAAATAAACAATCGGAGTAAGGAAGTGGCTATGAAAACTTCAAAACCTGTAAAAGAGCATAAGAATGTAAAAATCTCAGACAAAACGTCTAAAGATCGCAGCGTTCAGCAGGATGACGATTTGATCGATCTATTTCCACTGCCGAGATATTTTCAGGTGCATTTTCAGCATGTTCATGAAAACACCCATAACCTTCAGGGCGAATTGGCTCAGCTTAAAGATAATGTAGCTAAAGTTGATGAAAAACTTGAGCGTTTGATGGCGCAGTTAAGCCGTCATCCTGAACATGTACTTTGATAGGAAGACAATGTTCCCTATGTTTTTATTAAAAACCAACGGAGGCGGCGCGTTAACGCTTTTAGGTGGCGCTGCAATGCCAACTTCGCCAAAAATACATTTACTGTTTCAAGCCCTGACAGGTCAAGAAAAGCCGCGCTCAATGTGGGGCTTGTTGTTGACTTTAGTGTCGTTATTGCATCTATGGGGAGCTATCTGGATGCTGCAACCTGCTGAAGCCGTTACCAAGGCCCAACCGATGATAATGGAAGTGTCGCTGGTTACTGCTCCGAGTCAACAGGCGGCAGCTGCGCCGATTGCACAACCAAAACCGGTGGAACCGGAAAAACAACCCGTAAAAAAACCGGTCAAGAAAAAGAAGCCGGTTACCCGCAAACAGATGGAGCTTCCA
>JBAQEN010000096.1:0-10299 GCA_049286765.1 Methylococcaceae bacterium | reverse complement strand
GTCCTGCATACTGCGCAATACTGATGGGACCGCTCAGGTTCTCTACAGAAGCTTTGCCGATTAGCATTCTGCCCATCATTTTCAAGGTCGTAGCGGCGTAATAATAAGTTGTTTCCAGGGCAACAGGTATTGCTTTCAGAGGCGATAATGAATATTCCACGCTGATTGATTTTATAAGCTCTTCCGGGACAAAAACGGACGCACCAATCTTGCCTTCCGTTTTCTTTTCAGATTGCACACTTTTTGGCGTAATGGTTAATGGCATCTGAACGCCGTCACGCTCTATTATTAAATTTATAGCAACGCCGGGGTGATTTTTTACAGTATCTACCCATTGCATCCACTCTTTTATAGCTGTACCATCAGCGCTAACAATCAAATCCCCTTGGCGCAAACCGGCAGCCAGTGCGGCACTGTCAGGAAGTACCTTCCCTATGACCGGCATTAATTTCGGCGACCACGGTTTAAAGCCCAAACGCTCATAGAATACTTCAGGATTTTGAGCATCGGTTTCTGAAAGCTTCAGAACCCTGACATAAGGCTGATCATCGAGGTTTTTTACAGTAATCTTGATTTCCTGATCGCCATCCAGTGCTGAGGCTATAATTACGCCCATGGCCTCAGTCCAGGTCGGTGTCAACTTGTCGTTAACTGAAATGATCTGATCGCCTTCAACAAACCCGCCTGTAGCGGCTAATGTGCCCTGCGCTACAGCTCCTAGTATCGGTTTTATACCCGTTTCGCCGATAACCAATACACTCCAAAACAAGGCGAAGCCAAGCACGAGGTTAAAAATTGGACCGGCTCCAACTATTGCCGTTCTAGCCAATAGCGATTGACGGTTAAAAGCGAAAGGCAAATCTTCTTTTTTAACCTCACCTTCCCGCTCATCGACCATTTTGACATAACCACCCAATGGAATGGCCGATATCACATACTCTGTAGCTTCAGGATTTTTCTGATGGGACCATAAAACCTTCCCAAAACCGACAGAAAACCGAAGCACTTTTACTCCGGTTTTACGCGCTACCCAGAAATGTCCAAATTCATGAAATGAAACCAGAACACCGATAGCAATCGCGAAATAAAACAGTGTATGAAGTAAATCCATTAATGGTTAAGGTCGGTAATAATTTGTCTGGAAACCAATCTGGCCTGTTGGTCTGCTTCCAGAATAATGTCGAGCGTATCTGCCGGTTTGACTTCAAACTTTTCCATGCACTGCGCGATAATAACAGGAATATCGGTAAAACGTATCTGTTCATTCAAAAATGCGTCCACGGCTATTTCGTTGGCAGCATTTAGAACGGTTGGCATAGTCCCGCCCTTGTTAATGGCCTGATAAGCCAAACGTAAACAGGGAAAACGTTCCAGATTCGGCTCTTCAAAATCCATCCGCCGCACATCAAAAATATTCAAAGGTTCAACGCCTGAATCAAACCGCTCCGGCCATGCCATTGAATAAGCAATCGGCACACGCATATCCGGGTTACCCATTTGCGCCAACACCGTACCATCAACATAATCGACCATCGAATGGATAACACTTTGCGGATGAATAACAACTTGTATTTGATCCGGTGTCATGGCGAATAAAATACAGGCCTCTATCATTTCCAAGCCTTTATTCATCATGGTTGCAGAATCTACTGAAATCTTTCTCCCCATATCCCAGTTAGGGTGGGCGACCGCTTGCTCGGGCGTTACATGGGCCATTTGAGCTATTGGCATTTCACGGAATGGCCCACCTGAAGCAGTCAGTAAAATACGTCTAGCTTGTTTCGTCTGCATACCGGATTTATAGCCGGCAGGCATACATTGAAAAATGGCATTATGCTCACTGTCGATTGGCAATAATTGCGCTCCTGACTCCGCAACGGCTTGCATAAATATATCGCCGGACATGACTAATGCTTCTTTATTGGCTAATAAAATCGTTTTGCCGGCCTTTGCCGCTGCCAGACTGGGCAATAAACCCGCTGCGCCAACTATTGCCGCCATGACTGACTCAACGTTGTCCAGTGTTGCCACGTACTCCAGTGATTTAACCCCTGACAAAACTTTAATATCGGAAACTATCGAGTTATTAAGTTTTTCTTTAAATTTCTGGGCGCTGTTTTCATCGACTACAACTGCATACTCAGGATGATGCTCCAGACATTGTTCGTATAAAGCATCGATATTGGTATTTGCCGTTAATGCCACAACATTGTATAGATCGGCATGTCTGGCAACGACATCTAAAGTGCTGACACCGATTGAACCCGTCGCCCCAAGTATGCATATACCTTTCATGAAACAGCCCTATAAATTAAATAGATCCCCGCATAAAAAAACGGAATGGCTGCAATCAAACTGTCTGTTCTGTCCAGAATACCGCCATGACCCGGTAATAATGAACCGCTATCTTTTAGACCACACTGCCGCTTGACCACACTAACAAATAGATCACCATAAATAGAAATCAGCACAGTCAGCATGGACAACAAAATAAAATCCGCTGCGATCATAAGCTGAAAACCGTAAATAAGACTTAAGGCAATAGCACATACCATGCCGGCAATTAATGCACCATACATTCCGGCAACTGTTTTACCCGGACTTATGTCAGGCGCCAACTTGGTTACACCCCATTTCTTCCCGGCAAAATAGGCTGAAATATCCGCAGCCCAAATCAAAATCAGAAAATACATTGTCATTTCAGTGCCATAAAAAACTCTCAGTCTGCACAAAAACATCCAGGCTGCTAATAAAACAAACCAGCCGATCAAAGCTTTATACCGGGTTCTCAGTTTCAGATTTAACAGACTCAAGGGGATATTTCTAATTAATATCATAACCACTATCCAGAATAACACCGGCGGTATTACCAGCCATTCCAGCGCGCCTGAATAATCCCTGACATCAGGCCAATCGGTTGCTTGAGCGAGCAGCTCAAGGAATTGAGTCCAAAAATTAATGCCCACCATTGGCAAAATCAATATCAACAGAAATAATATACGCTTAACCAGTGAAGTCATTCCGGCAAGATTGCTCCATTCCCACGCAGCCAAAAGCGTAATCAAACCAATTAGCAATGAAAAATAGTGCGTCGGCAACTTGAACACTGCCAGAGCAATCAGAGCAGCAAGGATTGATGCGGTTATAATTCGCTGTATTAACATTTTGTAAATTCAGGTTTAAAAGTTATAAAGTGACGGCTTTATTAAGAACTTGCTCACTCGTGTGACCAAAGCGCCGTTGCCGGCTTTTAAAGCTCTTGATAGCGTCTTCAAGTGAATTCTGGTCGAAATCCGGCCAGAGCGTTGCGGTAAAGTACAATTCTGTATAAGCTAATTGCCATAACAAAAAATTGCTAACACGTTGTTCGCCACCTGTTCTTATAAACAGATCAGGATCTGGCAGACCAGCGGTTGATAAATGCTGATTGATCAGTTGTTCACTGATCGGCTGATTTTTCAATTCTCCTGCAGCCATTTTTTCTGCGACTTTCTGAAATGCCTGACACATATCCCAGTGGCCGCCATAATTTGCCGCCACAACCACAGTTAATGCAGTATTATCTTGAGTTTGGGCCTCTCCTTCGGCCATTTTTTGTTGTAACTTATCAGAGAATGCAGTTCTATCACCAATAAAACGCAAGCGGATATTATTGCGATCCAGTTTGTTGATTTCTCTTTGCAGCGTCGCCATAAAAAGGGCCATCAGCAGTGAAACTTCAGCTTCGGGACGCCGCCAGTTTTCGCTACTAAAAGCAAATAAGGTCAAGACTTCAACCTTATGCTTGGCACAATACTCTACAATTTTTCTAACGGCTTTAACGCCAGCCTGATGGCCGACAGCTCTGGGCATAAATCGTTTTTGCGCCCACCGGCCATTGCCATCCATAATGATGGCAATATGCCGGGGATTGTTGTTATCGAAATCCAAATTGTTGCAGTTATCAATAGTAGGCATTGTCAGTCTTTATTAAATGGATAACAGATCCGCCTCTTTTGCTTCCAGTAATTTTTCCACTTCCTTGACATACTGATCAGTTAATTTTTGAATTTTTTCTTCGGCTGCGCGCGCTTCATCTTCAGAAATCATTTTTTCCTTTAAGGCTTCCTTTATTTCTGAATTGGCATCGCGGCGAATATTTCTGATTGCAACGCGACCATTTTCCGCCTCATGCTTAACGACTTTAACCAGGCTGCGGCGACGCTCTTCCGTCAGTGGCGGCAACGGAATACGAATGGTCATACCATTGGTAGCAGGATTTAAACCAAGATCTGATTTCAAAATGGCTTTTTCAATAGCTTGTACCATGCCTTTTTCCCAGGGTGTGATCGTTAGTGTGCGCGCATCTTCAACGGCAATGTTGGCGACCTGAGCTAATGATGATTCTGTTCCATAGTATGAAACACTGATTTGATCCAACAAACTGGGATGAGCTCTCCCTGTTCGTATTTTTGAGAATTCATGCTTTAACGCCTCTATACTCTTGCCCATTCGGGTTGCAGCATTTTGTTGAATATCACTAATCATTAATGTGTTCCTCGTTGAATTAGAGAGCCAATCTCTTCGCCCATCATCAGCCTCATAATTGCGCCCTTTTCAAAAACATTCATTACCCGCATAGGTACATTGTTATCCCGGCATAACACCAAGGCTGTTGTATCCATGACATTAAGCCGCTGATCAAGAGCCTCATCATAGGTTAAATGTGAATAAAACACAGCATCCTTGACTTTTTCAGGATCTGCCGAATAAACGCCTCTGACCTTAGTGGCTTTAATCATCAACTCTGCATTAATTTCAATTGCTCTTAGACTGGCTGCTGAATCGGTAGTAAAAAAAGGATTGCCCGTACCTGCGGCAAAGATCACTACCCGGCCTTTCTCCAGATGTCTGACAGCCCGGCGGCGAATATAATCTTCACAGACCTGATTAATTTTCAATGCCGACATCACCCTGACTTGCTGTCCTAAATATTCCAGCGCATCCTGCATGGCCAAAGCATTGATGACCGTAGCCAGCATCCCCATTTGATCGCTGGTTACTCTGTCCAGGCCTTCGGCAGCTTTTTCAGCGCCACGCAAGATATTGCCTCCGCCGATAACTAAACCAACCTGAATGCCAATATCACACAATTCTTTAATTTCAGTGGCAAGACGTTTAACAATATCGGCATCGATACTGCCGCCTGCCTCACTCATTAGAGCCTCGCCGCTTAACTTAAGCAAAATTCTCTGGCAGATCAGTTTAGTCATCGTTTTTTAAGGGGTAAGTTGATTTATGGTATTAGATAAAAGACACAAGGCGATATTTTTATTCTTTTACCTTAATTTCCTCTAACTTGTGCCATCACTTCTTCGGCAAAATTTTCTTCTTTTTTCTCTATGCCTTCACCCACTTCAAAACGGATGAAGCGAATTACATCATTACCTTTGGACGCCACCAGCTTACCAACAGTTATTTTATCATCTTTAATAAAAGGCTGGCCTAACAAGGTTACTTCTGCCAAAAACTTTCTGATCTGTCCTGCAATCATTTTTTCAATGATGTCAGCAGGTTTACCGCTTTCAGCAGATTGAGCCAGGAAAATTTCTTTTTCTTTATCAATTGTTTCTGCCGGCACCTGCTCTTCAGAAACAAAACTTGGCTTGCTGGCCGCAACGTGCATCGCAATATCTTTACCTAATTCCTGGTCCGTTGTCGCTAATTCGACAATCACACCAATTTTATTGCCATGTAAATAACAAGCCGTACCGCCTTCGGCAGTTTTAAATTTTTCAAACCGTCTGACAGTAATGTTTTCGCCCAATTTGGCAATCAAGCCACGGCGCATTTCGTCAACCGTAACGCCACCTTCCAATGGCATTGCCAGTAATTGCTCTTCTGTTTCAATGTTATCAGCATTCAATAAAGCGACGGATACACTATTTACGAAATTCACAAAATCATCTGCTTTGGCGACAAAATCAGTTTCACAGTTGATATCGATAATCGCCGCCGATTTGCCATCATCGCTGACCTTAACTCCGATAATGCCTTCAGCCGCAATACGACCAGATTTTTTATCGGCTTTTGCTAAACCGGATTTGCGCATATTTTCAATGGCCAGTTCCATATCGCCATTGGCTTCAACTAACGCTTTTTTGCACTCCATCATACCGGAGCCCGTTCTTTCGCGCAGTTCCTTAACCATTCCTGCACTGATAGTAATACTCATTCTAATGTTTCCTCAATATATCGTCACTGTAAAAACGCCCCCGTGAGGAGGCGTTTTTTGGCCTAATATAACTTTCACCTCACAGGAAAACCTGTAAAGGAGAAATTTATAGTTATTCTACTGCAGCTTCTTCAACAAAATCATCAGACTTTGCCGATAACCCCAAACCTGCTGCTTTAGCTTCCATTACTGCCGCAGAAACGCTTTCACAGTAAAGTTTAACCGCGCGAATTGAATCGTCATTACCTGGAATGACATAATCAATTTTTTCAGGTGAATTGTTAGAGTCAACAATGCCCACAACCGGAATGCCTAATTTTTTTGCTTCACTGATGGCATTCTTTTCATAACCGACATCCAGTACGAAAATCACATCAGGAACACCCTTCATATCTTTGATGCCGCCAAGACTCCGTTCCAGCTTTTCCAACTCCCGTTCCATACCCAATGCTTCTTTCTTGCCGAAACGTTGATAAAGGGTGCCGTCGGCTTTCATAGCTTCCAGCTCTTTAAGACGGTTAATTGATTTTTTGATGGTTTTGAAATTGGTCATCATGCCGCCTAACCAGCGATGATTAACATAAGGCATGCCACAACGGTTTGCTTCTTCTGCGACCACTTTGCGCGCTGCCTTTTTGGTGCCAACAAACAGGATAGTACCTTTGTTTGCTGTCATCTGACCCAGATAATTCATTGCGTCGCTGAACATTGGAAGCGTTTTTTCCAAATCGATGATATGGATTTTGTTACGAGCACCGAATAGGTATGTTGCCATTTTCGGATTCCAATAACGAGTTTGGTGCCCAAAGTGAACACCCGCTTCAAGCATTTGACGCATAGATACTGCTGCCATTAATTTCTCCTAAATTTTTAAGTCGGAATACTTTATTCCGGGTTGGGTTACGCCTCCACTTATCCCGACTGATAACCAACTTCAACAAGTGAAGTCAGCACCCTACCAATCGTGACGATAAGCGTGAGTATTTTTTCAAAAATGAACTTACCTTTATACCATAAATCGCTTTTTACAACAAGGCAATATCTGTTAAGATTACCAATCATAAGCAGGTACTATCAAGCTTATCGCCTGTACTTTCCTTCCCTTATACCTTATAGACCTCAAACCAGCCCCATGAGTATCATTATTAAAACTGAAATTGAAATAGAAAAAATGCGTGTTGCCGGGAAACTGGCTGCCGAAGTTTTAGAAATGATTGAACCCTACGTTATTCCCGGCGTAACCACTAATCAGCTTGATAAGCTGTGTCACGATTATATTGTCGACGTACAAAAAGCCATTCCTGCACCACTCAATTATCGCGGCTTTCCAAAATCCACCTGCACTTCGGTTAACTATACGGTCTGCCACGGAATACCCAGCGAAAAAAGATTAAAATCAGGCGATATTGTCAATATCGATATCACTGTCATTAAAGATGAATATCATGGCGATACCAGCAAAATGTTTTGTGTAGGCGAAGTCAGTCAGCACGCAAAACGTCTGATTAAAATAACTCAAGAATCGATGTACCTTGGCATCAAACAAGTTAAAGCAGGCGCCCGGTTAGGCGATATTGGCCATGCTATACAAAAACACGCCGAAAGCAATCGTTATTCTGTAGTCAGGGACTTTTGCGGACATGGCGTTGGCAAAAACTTTCATGAGGATCCGCAAGTACTGCATTACGGCAAAGCAGGAACAGGGGAAACTCTTGAAGCCGGTATGATAATAACCATTGAGCCGATGATTAATCTGGGCAAACGTGACGTTAAAGTATTAGCCGATGGCTGGACCGCAGTCACCAAGGACAGGAGCCTGTCTGCACAATTTGAACACACTATTTTAGTAACTGAAAATGGTTATGAAATCTTAACGTTACGTCAGGAAGAAATATGATTACGTTAGATAATTATATTAACTCCGAACTGTTCGGAAAACCAGACAGCCTGTTGCAATTTAAACACCTGCTAAAACAAAAAGAGATCGAGTTAAGACTAAAATTTGAACCGCACCAATCAGTTTCAGCTCTTCTCAAAGAAAAGTCAGACTTTATTGATCTGATTCTGAACTGTTGCTGGCAACATTTTCTCGGCATCCACGCAGAGCAGCTCAGCTTGTGTGCCGTTGGAGGTTACGGCAGAAGAGAATTATTTCCCCATTCCGATATTGATATTATCATTCTACTGGATTCTAATGACACAGCTCCTTATCAGGAAGCGCTGTCTAACCTATTCACTTTCCTCTGGGATATTGGCCTAAAACCGGGACACAGCGTACGCACAGTCAACGAATGCGTTGAAGCAGCACTTGACGATCAAACGACCATGACCAGCCTGATGGAAATCAACCTTATTTCCGGCAACGCTTCGCTTTATGAGTCACTCAAATTGCGAATCACACCCGATAAAATTTGGCCTTCAGATCAATTTTTTGCCGCTAAAATGGAAGAACAACGGCTACGCTATGCCAAATTCCATGACACCGCCTACAACCTTGAGCCCAACATCAAGGAAGGTCCCGGTGGGTTACGTGACATGCAAATCATCGCCTGGGTATTTAAACGCCATTACAATTCTTCAACGCTCAAGGAGCTAATTAAATACGACTTCTTGCCCGAATCCGAATATACGGAACTGATTGCCGCACGTGACGTGCTTTGGCGTATTCGTTATGCCTTGCATCTTTTAACCAACCGGGCAGAAGATAGACTTATTTTTGATTATCAACGCGATCTTGCTCAGCAATTTGGCTTCAGCACAGAACATCAGCATTATAATCAAGATGTCGAATTATTTATGCAGTTTTATTTCAAAACCGTGCAAGGAATTGAACGTCTCAACGAAATGCTGCTGCAATTGTTTAATGAACGCTTTGTGACCCGAGAAATGGCATGCAAAGTAGCCCCCATTAACGAAAAATTTATTGCCATCAATGGCTATCTTGAAGCAATAGACGAGTCAATTTTCGAGCAATACCCGGTAGCTCTACTGGAAGTCTTTTTTGTCATGCAACTGAACGCCTCACTTTTGGGAGTCAGAGCCACTACGATACGCCTGATCCGAAAAAACCTGCATTTGATCGATGATGCGTTCCGTGAAAATAAAACCGCCAATCGGCTTTTTATAGAATTCTTTCGTAGTCCACGCGGTCTTACTCATGAATTAAGACGCATGAATCGATATGGCGTATTAGCAGCCTATTTACCCAGCTTTGCCAACATCGTCGGGCGTATGCAATACGACTTGTTTCACATTTATACGGTAGATGAGCATACTTTATTTGTTATCCGTAATTTACGCCGGTTTTCATTAGAAGAACACAAAGATGAGTTTCCTCTCTGCAATACTGTTTTTTTACTGATTGCAAAACCAGAAATTTTATATATCGCCGCTCTTTTTCATGACATCGCCAAAGGCCAAAATGGAGACCATTCCGCAATAGGCGAAGATATAGCCCGGAATTTCTGCATTCAACACGACCTTTCCACTCATGACACCAAATTGATCACATGGCTGGTTCGAAGTCATTTGGTCATGTCTAAAACAGCACAGCGAAAAGACATCAGTGACCCTGATGTCATTCATGAATTTGCCCAACTGGTCAGTAGTCTCGAATATCTGAATTACTTATACTTATTAACCGTAGCCGACATTCGCGCAACCAATCCTGAGTTATGGAACGCCTGGAAAGACTCTCTGCTAAAAGAACTTTATTCAGCCACTCACAACGCCCTCCGCCTGGGACTACAAAATCCCGCAGCCCTTGCGGATCGTCTGCGCGAAAATAAACAGGAGGCCAGAGATGAGCTTATTAAACTTGGCCTATCATCAGAGCTTATTAACGTCTCATGGAAACACACCAGTGATGATTATTTTTTGCGCTATTCGGCGGAAGAAATTGCTTGGCACACCATGGCTATTGCTTCATCCAGTGAAGCAGATCTGCCATTGGTATTGCTGCACCCGCAAACCCACCGCGGCAGTGCGGAAGTCTTTATTTACGCCAAGGATGAAGGACCTATCTTTTCAATTAGTACCGCCACCCTTGACCAATTAGGGCTTACCATTCTTGATGCCAGAATCAT
>JBAQEN010000095.1:0-18798 GCA_049286765.1 Methylococcaceae bacterium | reverse complement strand
GCCCATTCTGTTTGTCGTGATTAGGCCATTGTCCGGTTTGCTGCTGATCGCGTTCATTATCTGTCTGTTCACCCATCCAGCCGATCAGCGGCTTACCTGGGGGTTCGGTTTATTGAGTTTTACAGCTTTTTTAATTATGTATCTATATGACGGGGTGCTGATGTTTCTATCGCGCGGCAATATCAATATGGTTAACATTCTTAACTAAAGGGGAGAGCGGTGAAAGCAAGTGCTTTGTCGGCAACCTGAATTAAGAAATACCCAGGCGTTGGATTAGCTCAACTGTAATTGCACTGCCAATAAGCGCCGTAAGGCTACAACAAATTATTATTCTTCCCCAACTGGATAAAAAAGGCACCCGATGATTCGCACTTGATTCCGATAGTGCCTTTTTTAAGACAGTGATCTCCTTGCTAACCGCTTCGCGGATTAGCTTTTGAACGATCTCGCGTTGTTCCTCAGTGGTTTTTACAATGGTTGTGGACGAAACAGTTTTAAGGTAAGCAATCATTTCATTTTTAGATCGTAAATTCGCGGCTAAAACGGCTTGGTTGTATTTTTCGCCAGCCGCTTCAAGTTGATTGATTGTTACCTTAATATTTGCGCCTGCATCATTAATTGTTCCGGTTAATATGCCAACGGCATCATGCAATTTGCCAATGTCGCCCAGCATTTCTGCTACCAGTGCGTCTAGTGGTGTTGCTTCTCCTGCCATGACTTAACCTCTATTTAAAAAGGGTTTTGTAAACCGCATCGAGTTCTTCCGTCACTCCTGCTGCCAGCCGCTTAATGGCTATCATTTTGGTAATGGCTATTTTTTCAGAGGGTTCGGTCGCCGCCTTGAGCTGTTCTTTAAGATCAGTCGTATCGTTTAGAATGTCCCCAATGCCTTGTTCGGCACCTTTCAGCTTGCTATATATCTCATTCATGTGGATGATTGCATCCGATTTTAGCGTGAAATTCTTTTTTTCAGAATGATAGTTGATAAGCCCTGAAAAAATCCGCTCCGGCTTTTCGTCAAATTCCACCATGTTAAATACTAAGCGCATTTTTTTAGCGGGTACGCCAAGCTCAGCCAGGTCTTTTATGGTTGAAATCGTGTCGGTTTGCTGCTTTTGTTTGGATACGGTTGGCACGACAAAATAATCAAAATCCTCATGTGACCCTCTGTATTTCCTCATCAGGTCAACAAAATCCTCGACGTTCGACGCACCTACATCAATCACGGCATCATCGAGTATAGCTAACGACTCAAGCAGTTCTGCAAATTCTTTGCCACGTACCGCCTCATCTTCCGTACCATCAGAATTAATGCTCTCGACTGCAAACACCTGGGCGTTATTCATGCGGGGCGACAATAAGTGTTTAGCTACGGTGCTTTTTCCGACATTTCCAGAATAATTAATCACTACTACTTTCATTTTTTTTCTCCTTAAGTTTCTGTTTTTCCAATACTCGTTTCACGAGCGGGTTCATTGCTTCGGGTGTTAGATATTTTGCGGCCTCTTTTTCGCCCCGTTGTCTTCGGGTTAGGTTGCGGTCTTCGTCGTCTTCTTTAGCATCGTTTTCGCCTGCATTAGTCATGTTGGCGTCCTGATCTGGCGTCTGGCTGGTTTGGTTAATTGGCTGGTGTCTTTGTAAATACGCGGAAATGTTTTGAACCGATACATAAACCTCCTGTGCCTCTAAATAGCTTTTAACTTGCTTTAACGAATAACCCAAACCACGCAAGCGATGTAAATCAGTAAGGAAGGGCGCAAGCTTAGAGCCTGACGCAGGTTTATTTTGTTTTAAGAATTCCTCAACATTCAATGAAACGCCCTCAGTACCCGGTGAAAATTAACGATAAATCAATATTTTTAATCATTATAAACAGCTAAATAAACATTAAACAATAGAAATTAAGCAACAATAAGCATAAATCAACAACTATTAAATATATCTCATCAAATAATCAAATAGTTATCCACAAGCATCCAAACTATTCAACACCATTACACGCATCATCCAAAAGCAACAGAAAAAACAACAAAATTATAGGGCAGGATAGACTAACGACGGCGTTTGTAGTAACATTATTTAGCCATAGTAAAATCAGACAACAGAAATAACCAAGGGGACTATATGAAAACCAACAAAAGCGACACTATAAGGCTCAGAATCCACCCCGACAAAAAGGCAGCGCTAGAGGCTGTAGCCAAAGAACAGCAACTAGATATATCCAAACTGGTAATGGCCCAGATTGAAAAACTCATAAATCAAGAACCGCTTAACCTAAGCACAGAAGGAGAAGAGCAGGGCGAAGAAACCAATCCACTTACTATGCGCCTTTCATTTCGACCGCTACCGGGTGATGAGCAACGCCTCAACCGATACGCAGCCGCCAGGAGCATAAAGCCCAGTGTTGTTATGAAACTGGTCTTACGTGCGTGGTTATCTCATAATGCACCTATGCCTAAAAATGAACTGGCACTGTTGGGTATTACCTCCAACCAAATAGCTGCAATTGGCCGAAGCCTAAACCAACTGGTAAAGCTCGCCCATGCAGGCAGCTACCCACTGCCTGATGAGCTTACGGCTTTACTTCAAGAAACATTAATATTGACCCGGCAAGCCAGCCAGGAAATAGACAACATTGTGAAAACTAACCTTAGTAGTTGGGAGAGCGACCATGCCTAAGAAACGCACCGCAGCGATTGCAAGAGATCGAAACGGCTCAGGGCTTGAATTGTGGAGCAAGGGCAGAAAAGGCCCGAGCGCACAACCGCTATTCAATCCTTCATCCCCTGAGTCTATGGCCGCATTACAGCGGACTTTGAATAAAGTACCCGAAGTGATGGTTAAGGTTACAGGTGGCGGTCGAGACACAGGTACGGCCAATGCGCATATTGATTATATTGACCGTAATGGGCAGCTTGATGTGCATACTGATGAGGGTGAATTGTTAAACGGTAAAGATGTGTCAAAGTTTTTAGTCGAAGACTGGAAACTTGACACCATTATCCATCAACGGCACCGTCAAGCCCCATTGCCAGGCGAGAAGGACAAACGGGCCAAGCTTGTCCATAACATTGTCCTATCCATGCCTAAAGGCACACCACCGCAAGCTGTTCTTGCAGCTGCACAAAGCTTTGCCCGTGAAAACTTTGCCCTAAGCCACCGCTACGCGATGGTATTACATGATCCAGCCACCGACCCCAAGCATGAGAAAACCGAGTCCGGGAAAAACCCGCATGTTCACTTAGTCATTAAGGCCGTCAGTGAAACCGGGGAACGGCTTTATATCCGCAAAGATACCTTACAGGCATGGCGTGAACAATTTGCTCACGCCTTGAGAGAGCAGGGCGTCGAAGCCAATGCCACCCCCGCTGCTATCCGTGGCAAAGCTAAAAGCAGCGCTAAAGGGGCTATCCATCAACATCAGGAACGTATTGAAAAATGGCTCACAGAGCCGCAGGAGGAGCGAAACAAACAAAAAAAGCCTATTCCATCAGCTCTTTTACAAAGCAGTGTAGAGCGAGTTCTGAATGAGCTAGTGAATGGGGTTGAGCCTGATTTGTCCGGTAAAGGAAAACTCATGGCTACCCGTGAAAATGTGTTGAATGGTTGGATGGCTACCGAGAACGCTTTACGTGAACAAGGGTTAAATAAAGAAGCTAATCAGGTAATAGAATTTATCAAAAGTCTACCGCCCGTAAAAACAGATCATGACCTGTTGAAAGAAAATATGCTGGCTGATAACGTAAGACTACAATCGGCGTTAGCTATAAAAACGCCGACCGTTGATAAGGTTGTTACACAGGGTGATGATTTAACCCCGGTGCGTTAAAGACCGATCGTAAGGGATGTCGGGATCGCTCAAGAACCTGGTCTTTTTCTTGCAATCTATAATACTAAGTGCTATAAATAACAAATAAAAATAGCGAAACGAACCAGCAGGGCAGAGTGCGGATATTCAAAAACAAGGCATTCACGCGATTTGCCAGAAAATCAGGGATAGACGACGCCAGCCTCTGCAAAGCGGTCAAGGATGCCGAAAAGGGATTATTGGATGCTGATTTGGGTGGCGGGGTCATCAAGCAACGGGTTGCCCGTAGTGGCGGCGGTAAATCAGGCGGATTCCGCACCCTGATTTTGTTTCGCATCGGTTCACTGGCGTTTTTCGTGCATGGCTTTGCCAAAAACGAACAGGCGAACATAGACGATGATGAGCTGGTAGCGTTGCGGAAATTGGCCGAGGTCATGCTGCATTATGATGAAGCAGCCCTCAGCATGGCATTGGCAAACAAGACATTGATCGAGGTGATCTGTGATGAAAAAACAATACCGTAGCCGTTTGATGGCCTCCGTGCATGAAACTGCCGAAGGCCTGCATGAAGCAGACGTCATGGACAAACGCACCATGCGCAAATTTGATGAGCTGTGCTTAACACCGGTCAAACCCTTACAGCCGGAAGAAATCCGCGCGCTCCGGAAACGTGAACGCGCAAGCCAAGCCGTCTTTGCACGGCATTTGAACGTCACGACCGGCTTGGTCAGCCAATGGGAGCGCGGCGAAAAACACCCGCAAGGTGCATCCTTGAAGCTGCTGTCCTTGATCGCCAAGAACGGGCTGGAAGCGATTGCCTAAAGCAAAATCGCCCTAGCCAGAAGGGCAGGGGTTGACCGTCGGTGAGCTTAGGTTAGATTCAGCTAACTAAACCCTGCCAATTGTGGGTCATGCGAAGGAACCAAGGCCAGCAAGACCGAACACAACGAACCTGAACCCGAAAGGGAAGGGGGCAACGTGATGGATGTCGTTATTCAACTCGAAGCCAGAGACCCAGAACGCAACATTTGGCGATCCTATGCCATTACCGCCGGACAAGACCTATTCGGGGATTGGATCGTCGCCATGAGCTCTGGTCGGATAGGGGCGAAAGGCCGGACAAAGACCGCTGCGTTCCCCAATGAAACAGAGACACGTCGCTATGTGCGGCAATGCCTCAAAAAGCGAGAAAGTGCGCCCAAACGCATTGGCATCGGTTATAAAGTGATACGAGCCGCTGGAGTGTGGGAAGAATTTATTAAACAAGGAACGCATGAAAATAATCAAAAACAGCGGCAACGAGCGGGTCATTGATGAACTGCGCAAATGCCTTGTAGCGCAATCCACGCTCGACGTAGCCTCACCTTCTTTTTCGCTTTTCGCCTTCGGAGAAGTGCGAGAACTCCTGCAAAAATTAGATAAGTGCCGCATGGTGTTGCCCAACGCCAAAGCGGGCGATCTGGGTATTGTCGATTCTATTACTGATCGCTCATTTCGAAACCGCCTCCAAACCCGATGGCTGGCGAAGCAGTGCGCTGAGTGGATCGAGAAGACCACTGAAATTAAGCGTGTCCCTGGGGTTATTCCACAAGCCACTCTTATCACCGAGAGTTCGGAAAAAACGCTCAATCGTGTCATTACCGGCAATTGCTCATTTTCCACGGAAGGGCTTGGCATTACCCCTGGCAACCAGTTTGGCCTTATCCAGCTTTCCGAGAGTTCAGAGGAATGCGCGCTTCTCGGCTCATGGTTTATGACTCTATGGGACAGTTTACCCGCCGCACCTGAAGCTAAAAATAACTTCCTTGCCATGCTCAGGGAATTGATCGAACACAAAGAACCGTCCCTTGTTTACTATTTGATCCTCTACCGGCTTTTCAAAGATATGGGCGAGGAGCTGGACGAAGAGCGCATCATTAAATCTGCGACCGGCATCCGCAACACAACCGTGTGGAAAAAGCTGTTCAAGTTTCAGCGTGATGGTGTGGTCGGAGCTATCGACAAGCTGGAGCGGCATGGCGGCTGCATCATCGCCGATAGCGTGGGCTTGGGTAAAACTTTCGAAGCCTTGGCTATCATCAAATACTATGAGCTTCGCAACGACCGCGTGCTGGTTCTCGTGCCGAAACGCTTGCGGGATAACTGGACACTCTACAAAGCCAATGACCGGCGCAATAGCCTGGCTTCCGACCGTTTCAACTACGATGTGTTAAATCACACCGATCTATCGCGGGATGGTGGCTTGTCCGGCGATATTGACCTCAATCATGTCAATTGGGGCAATTATGACCTGGTGGTCATCGACGAATCCCATAACTTCCGTAACAAGGCCACTCATAAAGATCGCGAGACCCGCTATGACCGGCTGATGCGCCGCATCATCCAGCAAGGTGTCAAAACCCGCGTGCTGATGCTCTCCGCCACACCGGTCAATAACAGACTTGCCGATCTGAAAAACCAGATTGCTTTCGTAACCGAGGGTAATGATACCGCGCTGTTCGATCACGGAATTCCCAGTATCGAAACGACCGTCCGGCAGGCACAGCTCCAGTTCAACCGTTGGCTCGCCCTGGAAGACACGGATCGCAGGCCTGCGCGGCTCATGGATATGCTCGGCTTCGACTATTTCAAGCTGCTGGATATGCTCACCATTGCCCGATCGCGCAAGCACATTGAGAAATACTACGGCACGGCGGAAACCGGTAAGTTTCCAGAGCGATTAAAGCCTATCAATATCAAGCCAGACGTGGATTTGTCGGGCGAATTCAGCTCTATCCGTGAAATCAACAACGAAATTCGCCGCCTCACTTTGGCTTCTTATGCCCCCCTTCGCTATGTATTGCCGCATAAACAAGCAGCCTACGACGCCAAATACAGCACCCAGATTCGTGGCGGCGAGAGTTTTTTCCGGCAAGCTGACCGAGAGGAAAGCCTTGTTCACCTGCTGCGCGTCAACGTCCTCAAGCGAATGGAAAGCGCCGTATCGTCTTTTTCACTGACCCTAGAGCGACAGCTTAAGGACGTGAAAGCAACGCTCGCCAAACTCGATGCCCACGACAATAGTATCGAAGAAATCAACATCGAAGACGTGGATGTCGATGATCCTGCTTTTGAAAGTCTTTTGGTCGGGCGGAAAGTGCAAGTGTTGCTGCAAGACGTGGATTTAGTGCGTTGGCGGCAAGACCTCACCGAAGACCGCAATCGGCTTGCCACCTTGCTTTCGGCGGCACGTCAGGTCAATGCTGGCCGTGATGCAAAGTTGGCCGCTTTACAGCAAGTCATTGCGCAAAAAGTGGCGAATCCAATCAATACGGGCAACCGTAAGGTGATCGTATTTACCGCCTTCGCCGATACTGCCCAATATCTGTATGAGCAGCTTGCGCCGTGGGCGCACGAAAAACTGGGATTGAATACCGCCATTCTTACCGGCACTGGGCGCAACAAAACCACGCTGCCCAATCTGCGCAACGACCTGGCGAGTATCCTCACCGCATTCTCGCCACGTTCCAAGGAACGCCCAGAAGAGCTAGCCAACGAGGGCGAAATCGACCTTCTCATTGCAACAGACTGCATTTCCGAGGGGCAAAATCTTCAAGATTGCGACACGCTCATCAACTATGACATTCACTGGAATCCGGTTCGTATCATTCAACGCTTCGGGCGAATAGACCGTATCGGTTCGATTAACACGCTTATCCAGCTCGTCAACTTCTGGCCGAATATCGAGCTGGAGGAATATATCAACCTGGAACAACGGGTGAGCGGGCGGATGGTCTTGCTGGATATTTCTGCCACTGGCGAGGAAAACGTCATTGAGCAGCAATCCGGCAACCAGATGAATGATCTGGAGTATCGCCGCAAACAGCTTCTGAAGCTTCAGGATACTGTCATCGACCTGGAAGACCTGAGCAGCGGCGTTTCGATTGCCGATTTGACGCTTACCGATTTCCGCATTGATCTAGCTGGCTTTCTTAAAGACCATCAGGATCGCTTAGACAGCCTGCCGCTTGGCACATTTGCCGTCACCACCACCGACGATATAGGCGAAACAGCCATCCCGTCGGGTGTGGTTTTCTGCCTGCGTGCCGCAGGCGACGACGCCTTGAATTTGGTGGAACCTGGCTATCCCCTCGCGCCCCATTACCTGGTTCACATTGGCGATGATGGAACCGTATTGCTGCCGTTCAACCAGGCAAAGCAAGTTCTCGACCGTCTTAAAAAGCTCTGTATAGGCCGTGATTTACCTGACGCCGTGGCCTGTGCCCGCTTCGATAAAACCACGCGGGACGGCAAGGAAATGAGTGCCGTGCAGGATTTGCTCGCCAAAGCCGTCGCCTCTATCGTTGGCAAGAAAGAAGAGCGCGCAGTCGCCAGCCTGTTTACGCCTGGCGGCACGCACGCCCAGAAAGGCGAGTTTCAGGGCATTAACGATTTTGAAGTCGTGGCCTTTCTTGTCATCCTGCCTGAATCCGCCCTTGTATGATCTTCGCTCCGATCATCGACGCTCTCGCTTTGCCCCCAGACGCCCGCATAGATCAGCGCGTGCCCAAGAAATTATTGCTGGATCAGGGCGTGCCGACCGCTGCCGACAAACGGCAGATTCAGGATGGCATCGAGGACATACACTGGATCGCCGTGCTTAAGCCTACCAATATCGGCGTGCCGGACTATCGTGACGAGGTGCGGGAGTATCTGGAAATCGCTATTCTCACTGTCACCTTCCGCCAAGCGGCGAAGCCTGCGCGGCTTATAGAGCTGATTCACCGGGCTATTCCATACCCCGTTGTATTGTTGTCCGGCCAAGGCGAAAAGGTCAGCCTTTCCCTGGTTCATAAGCGTTGGTCACAGGGCGAAGCGGGCAAAGTGGTCATCGAAGACCTCCACAAAACAGCCGCGATTGATCCGCACGCCTTGGCTGAACCAGAGACCCTATTTTTATCCAGCCTCGCGCTCTCAACCCTGCCTGCCGCCAACCTGTTCGCTCTTTATCAGGCCTGGATTGACCGTTTGGCTGAACTGGAAGCCGCAAGCATTACGGGCAGTTTCACCCCCCCGACTTCCGCCGAACACTCAACAATCTTGCGGGATGGGCTGGCAAACCACGCGCGGCTACAGTATGAATTAACGACATTACGCAACCAAGCCGCGAAAGAAAAGCAGCTCAATCGCCGCGTGGAACTGAATATGACGATCAAAAGGCTGGAAGTGGAACTGGCCGAACTCAAGACAACACTCTAAGGAAAAAGCCGTGCAGAAATTGACTGAGCAAGACCCAGAAATCCAAAGCGCCGATCTGATTGCCGGAAACATCGCGCTGCTTCAATCACTGTTCCCCGAAGCCTTCACCGAAGGCAAGGTGGACTTTGAGGTATTGAAACAATTGCTCGGCGGTGCGGTTGATGACCGCGAGGAAAAATACGGCCTTAACTGGCATGGCAAACGCCGCGCACGGCAAATAGCCCTAACACCGTCAACCGGCACGCTACGCCCTTGTCCAGAAGAAAGCGTGGAATGGGACACCACGCAAAACTTGATGATTGAAGGCGATAATCTGGAAGTGCTTAAGCTCTTGCAAAAGAGTTATGCCGGAAAAGTAAAGCTCATCTATATCGATCCCCCCTATAACACCGGTAAAGACTTCGTTTACCCAGATAATTTTCAGGACAATATCAAAAACTACCTGGAACTCACTGGACAGGTTGAGGGTGGCAAGAAAATCAGCAGCAACACCGAAGCAAGTGGGCGCTTTCATACCGACTGGCTGAATATGATGTATCCGAGGTTGAAGCTAGCACAGAGCTTACTCAAGCGAGATGGGGCAATCTTCATTTCATGCGATGAGACTGAACAGCCTCGCTTAAGAGCTGCAATGGACGACATCTTTGGGCAGGAAAATTTTGTAGCCGATATGGTTTGGGCGGCAGGGCGCAAAAATGATTCACGCCTCGTCTCCGTTTCACACGAATACATCATTTGTTATGCTCGGGATAAGGGATTTCTGACAGAGCAGAAAATAGAATGGCGTCAGCGTAAGAAGGGCCTTACAGATATATATGGGCAATATGAAAAACTTAAGCGCGAACATGGTACAGACTTCACAGCGATGACGGCTGGATTGAAGCAGTGGTACAAGGGATTGTCTGACGGGAACCCTGCGAAAGCTCATAAGCACTACTGCCAGATAGATAAGCGCGGTGTCTACTTCGCGGCTGATATTTCATGGCCTGGTGGCGGTGGGCCAAAATATGAGGTATTGCATCCTAATACTGGCGAACCAGTAAAAATTCCTGCGCGAGGGTGGATTACACCTGATCCAGAAAAAATGAAGCAATGGATCAAAGATGAGAGGGTTCATTTTGGCGACAACGAGTCCTCTGTTCCATGTCTCAAGTCCTACTTGAAAGATCAAGAGTACCAAGCACCTTACAGCGTTTTTTATCAAGACGGTCGTGCAGCAACGAAAAGGCTTCGCGAGCTGATGGGAGGGGACTGTTTTGATTTTCCAAAAGACGAAACCGTACTTCAAGAACTCGTTGGGATGATGTCATCCGGCGAAGATGTAGTTGTCGATTTCTTCTCTGGCTCTGGGACAACAGGTCACGCCGTTCTAGCTCAAAATGCTACCGATAACTCCAATCGTCGCTATATCCTTGTGCAGCTTCCTGAACCGCTCGATCCTGGAAAAAAGGAGCAGAAAACAGCAGCTGATTACTGCGATAACCTTAATAAGCCTCGCAATATCGCTGAACTAACTAAGGAAAGACTTAACCGCGCAGCCAAGAAAATCAAAAACGAAAATCCAATCTTCGTGGGCGACATTGGCTTCCGCGTTTTCAAACTGGACTCTTCCAATATAAACGCTTGGGAGCCGAACAGAGATGATTTGGCCGATACGCTTCTTCAACACGCCGAACATCTGAAAACCGACCGTACCGAACAGGATATTCTGTTCGAGCTACTGCTCAAACTGGGCTTGAACCTGACTGTGCCTATTGAACAGAAGAACATCTCCGGCAAAACCGTTCACAGCATTGGTGCTGGCACTCTGCTTACGTGCCTGGCTCCGCAAATCAGCAACGATGAAGCAGAGTCTTTGGCCTTGGGGATAGTGGAATGGCATAAGCAATTATCTCCGGCTGGTGAAACCCAAGTGGTATTCCGTGACAGCGCCTTTGCCGACGATGTGGGTAAAACCAATCTAACAGCCATTCTCCAGCAGAATGGGCTGGAAAACGTGCGCAGCTTGTGAGGTTGGGACGATGAAACTTCACTTCGAACCCAATCTTGATTACCAGCACGACGCTATAGAGTCTGTGTGTGACTTGTTTCGTGGGCAAGAAATTTGCCGAACCGAGTTCACCGTTACTCATAACGCCGTGGGCGGTCAAAGCGATATTTTCTCAACGAACGATCTCGGTATCGGCAACCGCTTGCAATTGCTGGATGACGAACTTCTCGCCAATCTCGGCGATATTCAGCTTCGCAACGGCCTAAAACCAGCGTCTGGTCTTGCCTCTGGTGATTTCACCGTGGAAATGGAAACCGGCACGGGGAAAACCTATGTCTATCTGCGCACGGCTTTCGAGCTGAACAAGCGCTATGGCTTTACTAAATTTGTGATCGTTGTGCCTTCCGTGGCAATTAAGGAAGGAACCAACAAAACCTTGGAAATCACCCGCGACCATTTTGAGAGCCTGTATCCTGGAGCCAAGGGCTATGAATTCTTTCAATATGATTCATCCAAACTCGGCCAGGTGCGTAATTTTGCCACCAGTCCGAATATTCAGGTCATGGTGGTGACAGTCGGCGCTATCAACAAGAAGGACGTGAATAACCTCTATAAGGACAGCGAGAAAACCGGCGGTGAGAAGCCTATCGACCTGATAAAGGCAACCCTCCCTATTATCATAGTCGATGAACCGCAAAGCGTCGATGGTGGCTTGCAAGGGCAGGGGAAACAGGCACTCGATGCCATGAACCCGCTCTGCACGCTGCGATATTCGGCGACCCATGTGGACAAACACAACATGGTTTTCCGTCTTGATGCCGTGGATGCTTACGAACGTAAGCTGGTCAAACAGATTGAAGTAGCCTCCCTTCAGGTCGATGGTAGCCACAATAAGGCTTATGTGAAACTGCTGGGAGTGAACAACAAGCGCGGCGTCATTTCTGCGCAGCTTGAACTGGATGTTCAACGCGGGGCGCATGTCCGCCGTGAGCCAATAACAGTCCTGGACGGTGACGATCTGGAACAGACCACAGGCCGAGCCATTTACGCCAATTGTCTGGTCGGTGAAATTCGTTGTGAAAAAGGCAATGAATTGGTCGAGCTGAAAACGCCAGGCGGCGAGCATTGGTTACGGATCGACCAAGCTATCGGTGACGTGGATGCCGACGCCCTTAAACGGTTGATGATCCGGCGCACAATCAAAGAACATTTAGATAAAGAATTGCGGTTGCGCCCACAGGGAATAAAGGTTTTGAGCCTCTTTTTTATCGACGTTGTCGATCATTATCGCCGCTATACCGCCGAGGGTGTGCGCGAAAATGGCAAATATGGGGTGATGTTTGAAGAAGAATATCGGCGTCTTGCGGCTCATCCCGACTATCAAAGCCTATTTAATGAGGTGGACTTGAGCGCGGATGCCTCAGAAGTGCATGGCGGCTATTTCTCCATTGATAAAAAAGGCGTCTGGACAGAGACCGCCGATAATAACCAAGCTGGCCGTGACAATGCCGAACGGGCTTACAGCCTTATTATGAGAGAAAAGGAGAAACTGCTTAGTTTCGATACCAAGCTCAAGTTTATATTCTCCCATTCAGCGTTGCGCGAAGGTTGGGATAATCCCAATGTCTTCCAGATTTGTGCATTGCGCGAGATCGGAACCGAGCGTGAGCGGCGGCAAACTATCGGTCGCGGTTTGCGCCTATGCGTCAACCAGAAGGGCGAACGTATTCGAGGATTCGACATCAATACCTTGACCGTCATCGCCACAGAGAGCTACGAGGAATTCGCCGAAAACCTGCAAAAAGAAATCGAGGCCGATACCGGTATCCGCTTCGGTATCGTGGAAAAACACCAGTTTGCCGCTATTGCTGTGTCTGACGTGACTGGAAAAACTCAGCCGTTAGGCGTGGCTCAGTCTGAGGCGCTCTGGAACCATCTAAAAGAAACAGGTTATCTGGATGCAAAGGGCAAGGTTCAGGATGCCTTGCGCAAGGTGCTTAAGGACGGTTCGCTAACCTTGCCGGAATCTTTCTCGGCACAACTCCCGCAGGTCAAAGAAATCTTGCGCAAACTCGCCGGAAAATTAGAAATCAAAGATGCCAATGATCGGAAGCAAGTTAAAACGCGGCAGGCCATCTTACACAGCGAGCAGTTCAAGGCATTGTGGAACCGGATTAAGCACAAGACCACTTATCGGGTGCAATTCGACAATGAAAAATTGCTGAAAGACTGCGCCCAAGCTATCTGGCATTGTCCGCCAATCACAAAAACACGGGTCAATATTCGCAAAGCCGATCTTGCCATTGGCAGGGGAGGGGTCATTGCGGAAGAAACCGCTACAGGCGCATCCATCACACTGGATGAAAGGGACATCGAGCTACCGGACATCCTGACCGATTTGCAGGATAAGACCCAGCTTACCCGCCGCAGTTTGGTCACGATCCTGAATGACAGCAACCGGCTGAATGATTTTGCTCGTAACCCGCAGCAGTTCATCGAGCATGCCAGTGAGTCCATCAACCGCACTAAGCGCCTCGCTCTGGTGGACGGCATCAAGTATCAACGCATTGGTGATGAACATTATTATGCTCAGGAGCTTTTTGAGCAGGAAGAATTAACCGGCTATCTAAAAAATATGCTGGCCGTCGAAAAGTCTGTCCATGAGCATGTCGTCTATGACTCCAGTGGAGTTGAGCGCCGTTTCGCCGAACAACTGGAAAAGAACGAATCCGTCAAGGTATACGCCAAGCTGCCTGGTTGGTTTAAGGTTCAAACACCATTAGGCAGCTACAATCCTGATTGGGCTGTGTTGGTGGAAATAGACGGTGCTGAACGGCTCTATTTTGTCGTGGAAACTAAGGGCAGTCTCTTCACCGATGATCTGCGTGACAAGGAAAGCGCCAAAATCAAATGTGGCGAGGCGCATTTTGAGGCTTTGGCAATCGGCGAGAACCCCGCACGATTTGTTAAGGCCACAAAACTTGAAGACGTGATGGCGCATGGCTGATGAAAATACATAAACTTATTATCGAGACCGTTAAGTTATCTTACAATGCGTTTAGTGTCCCAGGAGTGTATCTATAAATGACGATTGAAAAAGCAACCTTCCGTTTTTATAAAATTACTCAATGCGGTTATTTTGCGCGTAGTGAAGATATGCCCAGTTTTGGATCAATCCAAGAAACCCTTGAGGATTTACAAAATTGGAGTAACGGAAAAAGACTAATTGAAACAAAAGCTTCCGAGGTTGAGGATTCTGATACAAGTGGCAACACATATTTACTCGACATTCAAACCAAACAAGGTACATGGCTGATTACTACCTGGAATGAGATCGCATCGACCGATGGAGGTGTTGCTTCGGTTCAGGCTGATTCAAATGTTGGGAATGCCACCGTTCACATGAACGGTATTGTCGAAGGTAGTATTCCAGGTTATGCGACTTATTTTTGGATTATTCCTGATAGAAGCATTTTCGCTAGCATTCGCTTCCATCATCCATACACTGCACAAAAGCCTTTTAGGACTTACATAAATAAGTTCATGGAATGTTATGCAAGGCATGTTGTTGTAGGCACAGCAACACCTGAATCAGAATACCCTATATTGGGCTATTCAAATACACCAGAAGACGAACCAAGGCATTATTATCCAAGGTTTAAAACCGAACTTTTAAAAAATCCAGGGGAAAAGCAATTCCTGCTAGATAATATAAACAATATAACGAAAGTAATCCGAAAAGAGGAGCTTGATTTATCACAAGGAGAAACACTGAATCTTTGGCAAAGATTGATTAGGCAAGCGAGGCTATCTAATCCGCAAACTTCTTCTATAACACCTCGTATTACCTATGAAATTCCATTCGCTCCAACTATTGATGACATTGAAAATATGTTTTCGGCTTGGGAAGAGGAAAGTGAATCAAACTGGGATGATTTTGGGGTAAAACTGCGTGGCAGCACAGATATTCATTGGGTCAGCCATGCCCTTGCCAGGAAGGAGTTTGAACTCAATATTGAGCGGCTAAATGACGAAATAATTAGTGCAATATCAATAATCAATGCTGCCATAGAAAATAGGCAATCTATTTTAGCTCTAGTTTCAACATGAGAAAAATTACTATAGTTCTCCTATTTATGCTTTGTCTGTCAGCAGTTATTGCTGGCTATATATATGGCCAACAAGTTCCATTCTCTGAACAATGGCCATTATTTGAAGCATTGAGGACTACATCTGCAATTATCTTTGCTGTCGTCGGAGCATGGTTAGCAATTGTCTATCCAGAACGCCTAAGGCTATCTCTTAATTCACAAAACGAATTAGGACAAAATCATTATCCTAATAATATTAATATCCGCACACTTCTTTCGCCCGCAGTCAATTCAACATTTATTTTGTGTGCTGTGCTTCTGACTGGAATCATTGCACCGCTTCTTAAGCGAGCCGCCTTTGTAAGTATGTATCTTGGCGAATGTAGGGGCGCAACATACGCACTATTAGTAGCTTTAACCCTATGGCAAACATGGACGGTCATTCTGACATTAGTTCCTACTGACTTAATTATGTCTAATACTGAACATGAGAACACAAGAAATAGAGTCTTAAATGGAATGAGAAGAACCAGCATAAACAGGAACGAGTAATTTTTCTTTTTTGCTTAACCTTCAATAATTCACTTTTAACGTTGGGTTATCTCCGGTCGTGCCTTGCGGTGATCGTAAATCCGCGTGGTGTCTTTGATCCTCAAATCCCAATCTTCTCCACTTCATCAAGTGTCATTTCGTCGTTTCGGCGGTCGTAAAGCTGCGTTGTGCGGGTGCTGGCATGGTTTGCCATGACGGCAGCTTTCTCCAGACTGCCGCCATTCTTAAGATAGGCTGTGATGCCGGTCGCTCGGAAGCTGTGGTTTCCGGCTTTGGTTGCGATGCCAGCCGCCGCCATGCGGCGCTGGATCATCGCATGGGCATTGGCCTGAGCGAGGGGGGAGACGGTGAGCTGGCCGGTTCCGCGCCCAATGGTGCGGAACAGTAGCCCCTTGGGATCATAGCGGAGCCCCGCGCCGTCGATATAGGCAAAAAGATATTCTTCAAGGTTATGGTGGCAAGGCATTTCGTGCCGTTTGCCGCCTTTTTCACGCAACCGCACCCAAAGGCGGCGGTTCTGCGTGTAAACGTCCTCAACCTTCATGCCCACGGCTGCGCCGATACGGGCGAAGGAATAGACCATCAAGGCAATCAGGGCACGGTCGCGCAGTCCGGCATGAGTGCTGGTGTCGATGCTGGCAAGCAGACGGCGGGCATCTTCGCCGTCCAGTATCGGTGTTTTGCCGGTTTTCACCACATGGGATGGGCCTCGCACCGAGGCGGCGGGATTGACCGGCACGATCTGGCCGGTAACAAGCCAGTCGAACAAATGGCGGATGGCTGCCAAGTGTTGTTTGACGGTCGGTGCGGACAGTTGGCGGGTTTTGCCTTCGATCCATGCGGCGACGTGCAGAGGCTCAACATCGATGATCGAATCCACGCCAGCCACAACGGCGCACCAGTCGAGAAATTCGGTCACGGCTCGGACGTAAGCGCGGCGTGTATTTGGATTACGGATGTTGGAGGCGAAGAATTCCAGAAAGCGAACTTGCGCTCGATCACCGGCGGCGGCAATCAAGGTTGGACAAGCGGATTGTGAAGGTAGAATGACGAGCTTGTTCATGGGTGCATTTTAGCCGGTTTCCTATATGTGATAAAGGACATTATCACATATAGGAAAGGCCGTCATTTCAACAATGGGCAGTTGGGTTTATTTTATTTCTGCAATCTCACCACTGCCCAAAAGCGGCGTCTTGTTTTCAGACCGGCTCACACCAATCGAATAATTCAACCTAATTAGGTTGAATTATTCTTCAATTATGGTATATTTATATTGCCTGCCCTAATTAATGCAGGTTGGACTTTTGGAGAATAAAAAATGAAAAAATTAACCCCGTTTGGCAAAGCGGTTCGTAAATACCGCGTTGATCGAGGGGAAACTCAATTGGAGGTTGCTGAAGCATTAGGGATTTCGATTGCATTTTGGTCAGCAATTGAAACAGGAAAAAAAAACGTACCAACAGAATTGTTGGCAAAGGTGGTTTCTCATTTCGAGCTAACCGGTGAAGAGGTAAACAAGCTTCAAACGCTTTCTTGGGTTTCTCAACACGATGTGAAAATTAATATGCAAAACCTGAATGATAGAAGCCGTGAATTGGTAGTTGGCTTTGCAAGAAAATTTTCATCTTTGGATGAAGAAAAGCAACAGAAATTGCGTGATCTGTTGGATATTGGGGAGAATTAATGTCGGGTATTGTTTATCAGGTGCCTCCTATGAGTAGGAAGCAAATTCGTAATGTGGCAAAAAATATTCGGAAAATTAACAAGGAAATGACAGGGCAGGATGCCCCGCTTTTCCCAATTGTTCAATTCCTAGATGTGACATTAACTAAGCATTTTGAGAATTTCTCACTAGAAGTTCTGGATGAATATGAAATGGGAGATGCTCATGGGATGACTTATCCAGATGAACACTTAATCCAAGTGCGTAGTGATGTGTACGAGCGGGCTTGCCGTCATCAGGGTAGAGATCGAATGACTTTGGCCCATGAGTTAGGTCATTATGTTCTGCATTCGGACATAGGCCTTGCAAGAATGGCTCCAGCAGGAGCAATTAAGGCATTTCGGAGTAGTGAGTGGCAGGCCAATGCTTTGGCTGGCGAACTCTTGGTTTCTTGCGAATGTATTTCAAAGTGTAAAAACGCTGCCGAAGCATCTTTAATGTTCGGAGTGACAATGGAAGCCGCAACAATCCAATGGAATGTTTTTAAGCAGGATGGAATAGTAAGGTGAAACGAGTTGGCGCTCATTTCACCTTTTTTGTAAGACAGGCCGAGAGGTGTCTTACCTTGGCCCGCATTTCATGTAGCAATGAAATATTAGTCCAAATACGCGGATTAGCCAAGAATAAATCTCCTTTCGGAAGGAGGTGTGTTATGTGGAAGTACCAGTAAAACCAGCCCCTAAAGGGTTTCGTTGGATTTTTACTCGTTATCGGCGTGTAAAAAATTCAACTAAGTTGCTTGATGCGCGTGATTACGGTTACGAATGTTGGGCGTTTTTAGTTAGATGCTAGTCAATTAGCGTGGTGTTTAACCCCGCTTTTAATAAGACATTGCAATATTTTCCATTGTTTATTCGAGATAATTTATGGCAAAGAATACAAAAGAAACATCATCACGCATAGCTTCTCTTGCTTCTGAAAAACTGAGAGACCCGAACGCATCTCAAATCCAAAAAAGCTTGGCAGCTTCTGCCTTATCCCAAAGTGGTAGCTCTAAACAAACGGGTGCTGCAATGGAAACAAAAGCAGCCAAGGTATTGGGTAGCGAGAAATATTCCCATGAAACCAAGGAGCTAGCCGCTTCTGTTGTGTCACAGTCGAACAAAGATCGTTAATTTAGCTATAACGCTATCTTTCTTTTATTAACCTCATTCCCCGTGGTTTCAGATCACGGGGACTATTTGGTCATTAATTGTAACGGCTTGCATTTGAAAACAGTCGGGCTTGCAATCAACACTATTTTGGGCTCGAATTAAATGCAAATGAAGCTACACTTCGGCTCACATTATCTGCAAATGAGCTTGCATTTATCCACTTCGGCTCGCATTCCATTTCCGTGGACTAACTTTAAATGCAAATGAATATGCGATCCAAACTGTCCTCAGTCGCGGAAATA